>JADGRC010000303.1 GCA_017881245.1 Pseudomonadota bacterium | reverse complement strand
CGGCAGCGTGGGCGCCGATATGAGCGAGACGGCGAACTTGGAAAGCGTGGGGCGGATGGTAAACTCGCTCACCGCTCGGGGGCATTTGGGCAAGCTGGAACCCTCGGCGGACGTGCTCAACGTGGCACTCTTCTCTGCGCGGAAACTGAAGAGCGATTTCGACCTGCTGACTGTGCACTCTTCAGATAAGGGAGTGACGCCGTTTGTCCGAAAGCAAGCGGCGATAAATCTTCTGAAGGTGGCAAGTGGAACGGCGGGCGTGCTCGTCCTCGCGCACGCCGTCGCGCCGGGCAGCGTCGATTTCGACCCGCGCTCGTCCACCTTCGGGAAGATCAAGGCCGGGAGGACGACATTCGATATGACGGGTGGCATTGCGCCAATCGTCACGCTTGCCGCGCGGATCGCGCCGTTGTTCATTGGACAAACTGGCTACAGTAAAAGCGCGTCAACCGGGAAAGTCACGCCGATAAACACTGGTAAATTCGGCGCGACGACTGGCGAAGATTTGGTCTACAATTTCCTTGGCAACAAGTACTCGCCCGCCTTCTCTGTCGTGCGGGATATTCTCAAGGGACAAGACTTCCAAGGCAACAAGCCGACGTTGCTCAACGAGACATCGAACCTGTTTATGCCGTTGCCGATTACGAACGCGCAGCAACTCCTCTCGGGCGAGTCCAACAAGACGGCGGTACTCCTCGGGGTCATCGCTGACGCGCTCGGCGTGTCGGCGAATACGCTGACGCCACGCCCCAAGAAGCCTATCCTGCTCCGGAGCACGCCCCGATGATGTTCCTCGCGTGGGTCCAGCCGTGGTATCAACTCGCGCAGACCGTGCAAACAGCCGTTGCCCCAATCACGCTCGGGACGCTTATCGAATTGTTCGCGGGCATCGCCATGCTCTTTGTCCTTAACCTCGTGATGAAAACCGCGCGGGCCGTTACGAACATCTCAATCGCGCTCTTTGGTAACCCCGCCGTGAAAGAAACCACGGGACTGGTGCACGACGCCATACAAGCGCACGAGGAAGCGTCCCACGCACGACGAGAGGCAACGCATGCGCGCGAGGAGGCGGCTTCCGCGCGAACGGAACTCTTGAGGTTCAGTACCGATTTCGGCCGCCACGTGATCGAGGAAACGAAGTGGCAACTTGACCTGTCCGCCGATGTCCGCGGCTCGGCTGGGGTGCTTGAAGACATGGCTCCTCGCTTGAAAGCGGTCGAACGGCACGTCCAACTAGACCTCAATTCGCGCAACAACGTGCAGCGAAAACCACGCTCGTAACCGGAACTTTCTATGTCACTCCTGACGATTTTCATCGTGTTTATAGTTGCAGGCGTCATCGTGTTCCTGGTGCGAAAAGCGCCGTTCATCGACGCAGACTGGAAGAACTATATCAGCTACGGCGTCCTCTTGGTCGTCGTGCTGTGGCTCCTGTCGATCTTCTTCAATCTCGGCAGCATCGGTCAACAGCGGGTCGGGAAGTAGTCCATGAACTTCAGTCGGGTGTCGGACGCGATGGCGGCGCCCCTCAAGGTGCTGCCATCGCACGGGGCAGATCGGCGTGCCGTGCCGTGGTGGTCGATCTTCACGGTCCAATTCTGGCTCGCCCCGCTCGTGCCAAGTTGGTCGGGCATCTCCGAGACTCGGGCCATTGTGGGTGGGTGTGTGTTCCGGCTCGTGTTCATCGCGCACCCCGTCACCATCCCAGAATCCATTGTTTGGGGCTTGGCGTTCGTGGCATCGATGGCCAAGAGCATCCACGAACTCAACTCCGGCATCGGGAGCGTCTTCGGCCGGCGCGAAGTCGATCCGGTACGCGCTGCGGCGGTGGACGCCTCGGCAAGTGCTGATTTTGCGGCTAGCAAAGCGGGTGAAGTAGTCCAGAAGATAGACGCAGTAAAAGGCCCCATTGACGAGGATAGGAAATGAGAGCCGGAACGCTTCCGGACGGCAGCAGGGGATTCGACGCCAATCAAACCCTTCACGCGCACGATGCGGCAGCGGCGGTGAATCTCGGTTATGCGTTTGTCGTGCGGTACGTGCGCCGAAAAACGCCCCACGCGTTTGACCTGACGACCGCTGAGCGCGATGCGATCTTGGGCGCTGGGCTAGGGCTCATGGTAGTGCAGCACGTTGCCTCGGAGGGGTGGACCCCGACGCAATCGCTTGGCGCGGAGTACGGCGCGACGGCAGCGGCGGAATGCGTTGGCCTCCTAGTTCCCGGCGTCACGGTCTGGTGCGACATCGAGGGCGTTGCGCCCGGTGTCTCGCCGCATGACGTGATCACCTACTGCAACGCATGGTACGACGCGGTGGAGGCGGCCGGCCTCAATCCTGGGCTGTATGTGGGGTGGCATGCCGGCCTGACGCCCGACGAACTCTACTACAAGCTCAGCTTTACGGCGTACTGGTCCGCCTACAATCTCGACGCTGACCGATTCCCCTCCGTGCGCGGGGTGCAAATGCGACAATCGGCTGCCAAAGAGCCGGACCTCATTCCGGGCTTCAGCGCGCAGGCAATGGACGTTGATGCAATCAACGCCGACGAGATCGGCGACACCCCGACGCTACTCCTACCATGACCATGTTCGATGATTTGGGCTGAAATCGGTACACTCGACTTCAACGGCGCGGCGTCCTCCGCGATTCCCATTACTCGAAGAGAGAGGGCACTATGACGCCACAAGAAGCTGCCGCGAAGTGGAATGCGGCCACCCCCGACCCCCCGTACGACAAGGCGCAGTTCGACGCCGACACCGTAGCGGTGCTGACGC
This sequence comes from Pseudomonadota bacterium, assembly GCA_017881245.1. Taxonomy (GTDB): domain Bacteria; phylum Myxococcota_A; class Polyangia; order Fen-1088; family Fen-1088; genus FEN-1088. The sequence continues at coordinate 1,247 of JADGRC010000303.1, read as the reverse complement.
CTGCCGATGCCACGGCGTACCTGCTGTCGATCGTGAATCACGCGTACCGTCTCCAAGCCTCGGTCTGGTCGGCTCCGGGCGACAGCCCGATCGCGGTGGCCTACCAGCAGCTTGATCCGCTCACCGAGCAGTTCAATCCGAAGTTCGATCTCCCGGTGCCCGCTCCCGCGCCCGACGCTCCCGCACCGACGCATCCGTTTGATGCGTTGCCGACGGGGACGGTCATCACCAAGACGAACGAAGGATTCGGGATCGCCAAGCCGGGCCAGCCGTTCGTCACGCACGTGGGCGGATTCGACGCGTGGGTGACAAGGGAGTGGAACGCGCTCAAACATCTGTTGCACCTGTGACGCTCAAGGTGTGGGTGGCGGCTGGCGCGCTCGCAGTGGGCGCGCTGGCCTACGCCAACGTCAGCGGCCGGCACGCCCAGCGGAACGCCGACGTGCGCCAGTACGCTGACTCGATCGCCAAGCTTTCGACGTGGAAAGCTGACTCGGTGAAGTTCGCCTTTCAGATTCGGTTCGATTCGGCGGCTGGCGTTACGGACTCCATCCGGCGGTCGGTCGCTAAAGTGGTCGCCGTAGCGGCGCACCAGACGAACGCAGCTATCGCAGCGGGCAACTCAGCCGTGGCAGACGCCAAGCGCCTCCTAGCGGATACCGCGGCAACGGTGGCCCAACTTCGGGGGGCGCTCGTGACTGACGACGCGGTGATTGACTCGCTGGGGGTCGCGTTCGGCAAAGAGCGGGACGCTGAACGGCTTGCGCGGGTGGCCGACTCGACGGCTCACGCCAACGAAACCCGACTCTTGCGGATGGGATTCACGACGACAATTGCGGCCAAGGACTCAGCGGCGCGGGCGGTAGGGCTGGCGTTCTCCGCTGACCTAAAGGCGGCGTCGAGCTCCAGTTTCAGGAAAGGCGGGATAGTCGGCGCGGGGGTCGCGCTCGCTGTCGTTGCCCTCTTCAAGTTCGCCATCAAGTAATCGGCACAACCACCCTCCGCCGGTCATAAAGGCGAGTGTGACGCTCAAGAATACCATCCCAGCCTTGGCAGCGGTGTGCCATTCGCAATCGTGGATAGAGGGAAGCAACACGGCCCAAGCGCCGTAGATCGCCCCCCATGCCATCCCGAAGAAAACCACGAAGAAACCGTTGCGTTTCCACCAGTTTGTCATCTCGGGCTAGCCTCCGGAGGTAACAGGGCTTCTATGCGGTCGGCCAGCGATGCCAGAACCTCAACGTCTT
>JADGRC010000302.1 GCA_017881245.1 Pseudomonadota bacterium | reverse complement strand
TGTTTCGCGGGGACTGGGACCGGCCTGGTCTTGGCCCGAAGGTTGCTGAAGGACCGATCCGACCACGATCGAGTTCGAGCCGCCGTTCGATTCCACTCACTCAAGAAAAAGGTCAAGATCATGTCCGGACGATTCGCAACTCTGCTCTCGGCTTGCGCGCTCTCGGGCGTTGCGCTGACGCCCAGCCTCACCGCCGCGCAAACCCTGCCCAGTGCCGTCGATGTCGTTGGCCATCAATTCGTTCGCGTTCAGGGCCATCAGCTGTTTCACCGCGGCAACCCGTTCCGCGTCGCCGGCGCGAGCAACTACAGCGGCAGCGCCGTCTACGACATGGATTTCGTCCGGACGGAGTGATCTCGATCGACCGGCGGCGCCAGACTCGTGGGGGCGGGCCTGGCGCCGCCGGCTTTTGGGGACGCTCGCGCAACATCGACCGCCGGACCGCGGGCGTTGACCTTGCTCTCGAGCAAACGTGAGGAGTAGAAATGACCCGAGCTTCTGTGTTTCATCGGGGGGTGGTTGCCGGATCGTTGAGCGGGCTGATCCTGCTGGGCGGGATCGGGCCCGCTTCCGCCCAAACGAGCGCGGAGGATCAAGCGCTGGCCACGGTGCTCTTCGAAAAGGGGCGACAGCTCATATCGGAAGGGCAGGTGTCCCAGGCCTGTCCGGCTTTCGAAGAGAGCGAACGACTGGATCCAAGTGGCGGAACCCTCCTGAATCTGGCTCTCTGCCACGAGCTGGAGGGCCGCCTGGCGCGAGCCTGGAGCGAGTTCAATGAAGCGGTTCTGTTCGCGCGGAAGGACGGCAGGCGGGATCGCGAGGTCGCGGCGACCGAGCGCGCCCGCGCGCTCGAGCCGCGCATGTCCCGGCTCACCGTGGTGGTTCCGGCGGGCGCGCAGGTGGAGGGGCTCCGCGTCGAGCGCGATGGACACGAACTGGCGCGTGCGGCGTGGTCGACCGCGATCCCAGTCGATGGCGGCGAGCACGTGATCCGTGCGACCGCTCCGGGCAGGGAGCCGTTCGAGACGAAGGTCGTCATCGCCAAGGAGGCAGACTCCAAAACCGTCGAGGTCCCCGTGCTGGCGACGCCGGTCATAGTGGTGTCAGCACAAAACTTCTCCCCGCAACCCGATCTCCCACGCCCGCTCTCCCCCCGACTCCGCCCGATCGGACTGGTCACGGCCGGCGCCGGCGTGGTGGCGCTGGGGATCGCCGGCGTCGCACTGGGGGCCGCGCTGAGCGCGATGTCCGATTCCAATACGGACTGCGCGGGTGACATCTGTAGCGACGCGGGCCTCGCGAAGCGGAGCGACGCGGTCTCGCGCGGAAACTTGGCGACGATCATGACCATCACCGGGGTGGCGCTGGTCGGGACCGGCGCGGCGCTGTTCTACTGGGAACGCTCGCGGCGGTTGGGCGCGCACGAATCGGCGGGCTCGGTCCGGCCTCTGCTGGGCGCTTCTCCTGCCGGTGGCGTGGCTGGCGTCGAGGGCCGGTTCTGATGGCGAACCGGGGTTCGCCCGTTGGATGCCGCGCGCTTCGTCTGGCGTTCTTCGCCGCGACGCTAACGAGCGGTTGCAACGCGGTCTTCGGCATCCACGAGGGGACGCCTCCCCCGCCCTGTTATGACCCGTCGGGGTTGGGGTTGCTGATCGACGACATGGAAGACGGCACGGGCGACATCTGCGACCTAGGCGGGCGGAAGGGAGGCTGGTACACGACTGGAGACGGCACCAGCACTATGCTGGAGCCGGCCGGGGGCTCAACTTTCACCCCGACCGCGATCCCTGGGGGCAGAGGCCAAAGTCACCAGGCGGCTCGCTTCACGGGCTCCGGATTCACCGGTTGGGGCGCGCTGATGGGTTTCGAGCTGGACACCGAGAACCTGATGAACAAGCCCTACGACGCGAGCAACACCGACGGCATCAAGTTCTGGATGAAGAACGATGTGCCGGTCACCGTCAATTTCCTCATTCCGCAGACAGTCCTGTTGACCGCTGGGGGCGACTGCACGGCCAATTCGACCGATCCGAATTGCAACAGTCACTTCTCGTTTCAGATTACCGCGCCGAACAGCGACTGGGTGGCGTACGAGGTGCCGTTCTCGGCGCTGACTCAGCAACATGGCGGTAACGCGACATGGAATCCACAAGTCCTCCTCGGCGTGCAATTTCTCGTAGCGCCGGGGGCAGCGTTCGACGTGTGGGTCGATGACGTGAGCTTCTACCGCTGCACGAGCAGCGCCTGTAAGCCCACCTGCAATGATCCGGCTTTCCCAGTGCCGTGTGCGGCGAGCGGGAGCCATCCCGCGGCCTGTCTGCTGGCGGGGACCGACTGCTCGGCGATTGCCACCTGGTGCTCCGGTCCGCTGCTTATTGACGACATGGAGGACGACAACGCCGCGATCTGCAACTCGGGAGGACGGAACGGAAAATGGTACACGATCGCAGACGGCACCGAGGGCACTCTGTCACCGGCTCAGGGAGCTACCTTCATCATGACGCCAATCCCCGGGGGCCGGGGCGACAGTCACGTTGCAGCCCACATGAGGGCCTCGGGGTTCACCACCTGGGCGCAAATGGGCTTGGCCCTGCACGGTGGGGTAGCCGAGCCTTACGATGCGAGCAGCACCGGCGGCATCACGTTCTGGATGAAGACCGATGCGCCCCACCTGGAGGTGGAGTTCCCCACTTCGCAGACGGTCCCGGTCAGCCGCGGGGGTCTCTGCTCGGACAGCGCGACGACGGACAACTGCGACAATTCCTTCATATTCGAGATCACCAGCCCCCATCCCGGTGACTGGTTCCAGTACCACGTGCCGTACAACGCGCTCTTTCAGCACGGCTACAATTTTGATGGCAACGGCAATGTGATCGTGGGCTCCGCGACTTGGAATCCGACCCGCCTCATCGCCTTGAGTTTCAATGTCAATTACCCGCCGCCGACGTTCGAGGTCTGGATCGACGATGTGAGCTTCTTCGATTGCTCGAACGAGACTTGCCTTCCGACCTGCTCCGATCCGCAGGCGCCTGTTGCTTGTCCGGCGCTCGGAACCACTCCCGCGAACTGCTGGCCGGCCGGAACAGACTGCTCAATGGTGACGAGCCTGCCTTGGTACTATTACTTCGCATCCGGATGGGGCAGCGGTCCCGACGATGTCTGGGCCGTCGGACCCAATCTCCGGGGCCCCGCGGCCCTGACCGTCCATTGGGATGGAACTGGTTGGTCGTCGTTCGTGCCCGGCGGCGCGGGCCCGCTCTGGGGCGTCTGGGGCAGTGGGTCCGACGACGTTTGGGCCGTAGGCGACTCAGGTACGGTCGCCCATTGGGATGGCACCACGTGGTCCTCGGCGACGGTGGGCACCCAGGCCAGCCTACAAGCCGTGTGGGGCAGCGCAGCCAACGACATTTGGGCGCTCGGGGCAAATGGCGCGATCCTGCACTACGACGGCAGTTGGGCGGCCTCCCAGAATGTCTCCGGCAAGACCCTTTATCGCCTGTGGGGAAGCGCGCAGAACGACGTTTGGGCGGTAGGTGACAGTGGGACGATCCTGCATTACGACGGCA
>JADGRC010000301.1 GCA_017881245.1 Pseudomonadota bacterium | reverse complement strand
TGTGCCCCCCGACCCCGCCACCTCGGGTGGCGCCGCCGGACGATCGAGCGTAGGCGCTGACCGGGGGCGCGCCGCGAGAGACGGGGGCGTACGCACCACGATTCCCACCCGAGTATGCGCCGCCATAGGACGGCCGGCCACGGTAGGCGCCCGCAGCATAGCCTCCACCGCGATAACCGTTGGCATAGGCGCGAGCGTAGCCGCCGCGATAGCCGCCCCAGCCATAACCTGCCCTGTAAAGGCCCTGATACCACGCAAAGTGCCACGGTCCGCCGACGCTAAAATATGGATACATGCCCCATCCCCAAACCCAGGGAGCGGCAAGCCACGTCCATCCATAGGTGGGGTAGTACGCGTACGAGTACGGCTGTGCTTCGTTGTCGCCCGAACCTTCGTACGTGTATTGCGTCCCGTACGGCATCCAGAGCCAGCCGTACTGGCTGGTGTAAACCCACTGGCCACCCCCGACCTGTTGCGGCGGGGGTGCGGCCACCGGAGGGGCAACCTGTTGAGGTTGCGGTTCTGTCGCCTGGACCGGGGGAGGAGGTGGTTGTGACGGCGGCGGTGGCGGCACCTGAATCGGCGCCGGGCCTGCTGGCACGGCGGCTTGCGGCGGAGCGGCCGCCTGGTTCAGCACGGGATCGGCGGTCGCCGTGGCTTCTTCCTGGGCTTTGGCCAGGCCCGACCCCAGGACCAACAGGGAAACGAAACCAATCACTACGGTCTTCGCGGTCTTCATGGCAACATCTCCATTCTACCTACCATTTGACCAACTAGCTCCCCTTCTTATTCTGCGCGACGCAGTCCGAAGGGATAGGAAAAGCGTAGCTGTGATCTGTGGCACATCGGTGCCGCAGGTCTTCAGGACTGGTTGGGAAGTCCTCGATCAAGGACTGGAACGAAACACCGTGGGGACGATTCCACTACGGATGCGCGATCACGATCAGGGCCTCGGGCCGCGCCAGCACCGCGGCCATCACCTGATCCACCGTCGCCGGGTCGAGCGCCGCGAAACTTTCGTCGAGGACGCGTGCCGCCAGCGGCTGCAGGAGCGAGCGCGCGATGAATACCCGACTGCGCTCGCCGTGTGACAGTTGCCATCCGGTTTCCCCGATCTGTTGCTGCAGGCCGGCGGGCATTCGATCGAGCAGGGGGCCGAGCCCCAGTTCGCGGCAAACTCGTTCCGCGGCCTCCAGGTCTTCGAGGCGCGGCGGCCAGCGGCGGCCCATCAAGAGGTTGAAGAGAAGATCGGCCCCGAATAGGTGGTTTTCGTGGAATTGTGGCGCCCCGCCGATTGCGCCGCGCCAACGGCCAAGGCCAATCGTTCTTTGATCCACGCCGCGAAGACGCAAGTGTCCCGACGTCGGCGCCTTCAGCCCCGTCAGCAGGGCCGCCAGCGTCGATTTTCCACCGCCCGAGGCGCCTTTGACCAGCACGCGATCGCCATCCTCGACGACGAGAGTCACCCCGTTTAGCACCGCCGATTCCCGCCCAGGGTACTGATACGACACCTTGTCCGCGACGAGCATGGGTGGGAAATGGCCGGGCCGATAACCGGGCGGCCCGTCGTTCCCTGGGTTGACGTCAGCCACCGTCGCGTTCGGTTCTTGCCCGGCGCCGCGGGCGCCCGACGCGCCCGCTTCGCTTGCCTGCCTTGATGCGACCGCGCCAGACGCCGGTGCGACCCCGGCCTCGACGGTGCCCACCAGGGGGGAGATCCGTCCCCACGCGTCGCGCGCCAGGGCGAGCATGGGCAGCGCCACCCCCAATCGACGAAACGCTCCGAACACCAGCCACAAGCCGCCCAAGGACAATGCCAGGGAGGCACCGAGATTTCCCCCCGAGGAAAAGACCGAGGGCGCCAGGACGAGCAAGCCGGCCAAGAGCCAAAGGCGCGGAATCACCACGGCCAAACCCACGTCCGCATGATCCAACGCCCGCGTGTCGCTGTCGTACGCGCCAAGGGACGCGTCGTCCGCGCGCGCGCGCCGGGCCGGGCGATCCTGGATCAACACGGTCCTGTGACCCACCATTCTTTCGACCAAGTCATGGGTCAGCGCCCTGCGCGTGTGACCCCAACTGGACAACCGGCGCGCGTGCGTCCAGCCGAGCGCGCAGAACGCGCTGGCGCCCACGCCAAGAAGGCCGAGCGAGCACATGGGCGTTGTGCCCATCGCCATCACCCCACCTCCCAGCGCCATTTCGAACAGGCCGGCGGCGGCCTCCACTCCCCCTCCGAGCGCCAGCGCGTCCAATGCCTCTGCGTCGAGCGCGCGGCCGAGAAGTTGTCCGACGCCGGCCGAGCGGATGCGCTCCGGATCGAGGCGCAAGGCACCCCGCATCAGGCCCGCGCGAACGATCGCGCCGATGTCCAGCGCCAATCGACTGACCGCCGCCGACGCCGCCACCTGAACCACCACCCAAAGGGTCAGGAGTGCCATGAACCACGGCCACGCGTGCCCCGGGCCGTACGCGCCGGCCCCGTGACCGGCTCTGTCGACACCACGACCAGCGACCTGTTGCCAGATTGCGAGAAACAACGCGAACTGGACGACATAGCCCGCCACCACCGTGGCGATGCGGCGGCGAAGCTTGGCGTCCCGCAAAGTGTCGCCGATTCCTGTTGCGCCGGGGCGCAAGCTCCAAGCCTCGGTCGCGGGGCGGCTCGCCAAGGCGCGCGTGGGCGCCAACAACACCCGGACGGCTAGCCCACGCCGTTCGGGCGCAATGCTTTCCACCGCGCGAAGAACCGACGATGTCCGCGCCGTCGCGTCGGTCCCGGCCAGCGCCGGCGTGAATGCGTCGTCGAATACGTCGTCGAACGCTTCGTCGAGCAGCGATGTTGGAGCATCCACGCGGCCCTTGGGGCCAAGCAGCGTCGCATGGGTGCGCCCGATGCGCAGAACCGCCAACAACCCGCGACCACCGGGCGCGCGAACGAGCACGGGTGCCAGGCCACGCAACGTCTCCACCGGTGCGCGTGCCGGAATGTCGACCGGTTCGGCATCGAGGCCCACGCCGTCGACCCACCTCGCGACCGTCTCGGCCACGGACCGCGTGAGAGCGCCGGGATGGTTCGGTCCCGCGTCCGTGGCGGGAGATAGCAACGGACGAATTGCGTAACCGCTCCCTGCCGACAGCGCACGCAAGGCATCGGGAACCTGCTCGGGCGGCCATTCGAGGGCCGTCAAGGCCGCGCGAGCCGTCATCGTCGTAGTGGTTCCTCGGCGAAAACCTGCGCGTCGCGCACGTTCCAGTGCCTCCACCCCGGTGATTCCCAGCGCGCGGCATGGACGCGCGCTTCCACGTCCAGCAACCCCCGATACAGCGATCCCGGATCCGCGGCCAGGTGGTTCGGATCGCCGTCCTCGACGATGCGCCCGGCGTCCACCAGCAGGACCCGCGGAAATTGCCTGGTCTGGGCGATGTCGTGTGTCGCGGCGATTAGCGTTGTATTGGCCCACCGAGCTCGGACGCGTGCGAGCAAGCGCCGGCGCGCCTCCCCGTCCAGACCGCGAAACGGTTCGTCGAGCAGCACCAGACGGGGCCGGGGCACGCGTAGCAGCTCGCGGGCCAAACGCACGCGTTGGCCTTCCCCGCCCGACAACAATCCCCCTCCCTCTCCCAGCAGCGTTTGAGCTCCGCGCGGCAACCTGGTGGACAGATCGCTCAGCTCGGCGTCGACCAGGGCCCGCGACAGCTCGTCATCGGAGGGGAGGGGATCCGCGCCGTAGGCGATGTTGTCGAAGAGAGATCGATTCCAAAGTTGGACGCCCGGATCGACCCACACGGTGTCCGCCCGCAACGCCGCTAAGCAGTCGGAAGCGCCATTCAGATCTTCACCATCTACGAGGACTCGCCCCGAAACGGGAACGTGGAGCCCAAGCAGTAGCCCAATCAGGGTCGATTTCCCGGCTCCGGATGCACCGATCACGGCAACGTGGCTTCCTGAATCGATCGTGACCGAAACGTCGCCCAGCACCCGGTGGCCTCCGGCCTCGACGGTGATTGCGTCGAGCGTGATCGCGGCGGACGAGATCGTCGCGGTCGCGGTCGCGGTCGCGGTCGCGGTCGCGGTCGTTGTTGTTGTTGTCGCCGTCGCCGTCGTCACCGTCGTTGTCGCCGTCGCCGTCGCCGTCGCCGTCGCCGTCGCCATCGATTCATCGCCTGTGTTGCGAGCAACCTCGGGCGCGCGACGTTCCTCGGGGGCGCCCAGGGGCTCGACGAGCCGCAGTGTCACATTCCGGTGATCCGGGATCTGCCGCCAAAGTCCGATCAGCCGTGCCGCCTGGGTCGGTAAACCCAGCGCAAGGAACAACAACAGCAACCCCGTTCCCGCCCCCGACTCCTGCACGGACACATCATCGAAGCTTCCGATCAGCAGCAAGCCGGCGCCGAGCGCCGAGACGAGGACAACGACGGCCTCGACCGTCAGTGACGCACGAACCATGTCGCGTCCGGCGCGGCGCCATTCGACAAGACGCGTGTGGTGTTCGCGCGCCACCGCCCGTTCGGCGCGATGAGTCCGAACGGCCGACAGACCCAACAATCCATCGAGATAGAAACGCATCAGGGATCCGGAGTGCGTCCGCAGGCGCAGGTCCCGCTCGGCCAGCGCCGGTACGCCCAAGAACGGAACCAGGCACGTGAAAGCGAGCAGCGCCAACGCGAGCGGGCCTCCACGCGGGTACAGCCAGCTGATGGCAACCGTCATCAGTGCCATCTGCAACCAGCACCGCCCAAGCTCGGCCACGAGACCGGGCAACTGGCGCACCCGGTGCAACAAGTGCGCGCGTTCCGCCATGTCCGACACCGGACGGCTCGAAAAATAGCGATCGCCGAGCCGCGGCAACTTTCGCAGAAGAGCGCGGCGCAGCCCTTGATCAAGCGCCCGCCCCAGGCGACGCGTCGCGAGTGCCAAGGGCAACTCGAACGCGAACAGGCCGAATACGACCGCGCAAAGCGCGACAAAACCGACGACGGGTGAACGGCTAGCAACACCGGGCGTATTCGCCGACGCCGATAGGAGAGGGCGGGCGAGCACGATCTCCCCGATGCCGCCTACGGCGCCAATGACTGCCAAGATCGCCGCCAAGCCCCCCAGCTTCCGAGCGCCCGGACTCCACAGCGCCGTCAAGGATCGCCACAGCGGTGTCCGCCTCTCGCCCAACGCGGCGGCCAGCTCTCGGGGGAGGGGTTCCGCGCCGGCATTCGGAGTCTTGGCCAGCAACCCGGAGATCCGCACCAGAACGGCGCCCCTGAACCGCGGCGACTCGCCGTCTCCGATCGCGGCGGGGTCCAATCGCGCGCATGCATGGGCGGCAAGGACGTCGGCGATCAGAGGATCCCGACCTGCAGCGGTCAGGGCTCGAAGGACGCGGTCAGCCTCGTCACCCCGGCGCACGGCCCGGGCGTCGATCAGTGCCTCGACGGCGCGTATGCCGCCCTCCCATCTGATAACTTCCTTCCACGATCCATCCGACGCGGCGGCACGAAGCAGAGGTGCCAAGACGCCGGCACGTGCCCTGCCTACCGCGCGACGAATTCGCCATGCGAGCGGCGTGGTGAACCCGGGCTCGGTGACGAACGATCGGAACGGGTCCGATTCCACCGCGTGCGTGTGCAGATACAAGTCACCAAGGAGAGCCGAGGTTCGCACCCAGCGCCGACCGCGCGCGGGATCCATCACTTGCATGTACGGACCGATCCGACGCCACAACACGACAAAATGGCTCATTCCGCTCGGCAAGCGGAGGACGGCGATCGCCGGCAACACGCCGGAGCCCGGCGCCATGACGTGTTCCGCCGGCACCATGATTTGCTCGGCGTCGAGACCCAGCAGCCTCGCGACATTTTCAAGAGTGTCGATCGAAGTCCCGTCGACGGACGTCTGACACGCCTCTCGCAGACGACCGTAACTGACGGGGATGCCGAACCCCTCGAGCAGGCATTTGAGCGCGGCGGGGCCACAGTCCATCGCGGAGGTTTGAATGACCTCGGGCGCCATGAACCGGCGGGGCGGGCCGGCGCGCCGCGGCTGTGGCTCCGACGGCTGCGGCTCGGCGACCATGCATCGCACTCTATCAAACCGAGAACCTCCCGCCGTTCACTGGTCTCTCTAGTAGAATGGTCGGATGGTGTTCGACCTCGATCCGCTCGACAGGGCGGTGGCGCAGCTCGAAAAGGGTCTGGCTCAAGCCGGCGCGGCCCCTGACGACGATTTAGCGCGAGATGGGGTTATCCAAAGGTTCGAGTACACGATCGATCTTTCCTGGAAGTTGCTCCAGCGCTATCTGAAACAGGTCGCTCAGATCGACGACACCGTGATTCGAACCAAGAAAGACCTTTTCCGAGAAGCGGCACGTCTGGGTCTGATCGCGGATGTGGGAACCTGGATCGAAAACTACGAGGCCCGGAACGAGACCTCGCACACCTACAACGCTCGCGTCGCCAAGCGCGTGTTCGAACGGGCGCGGATCTCGGTCGGAGATGCGCGGCGTTTGCTGGAGGCCCTTCGGGATGCCACTTCAAGTCCCGGGTGAGCACTTGCCCGTCATTCGGGAGATTCTGTTCAGGCGGGTCCCCGACCGCGAGGTCTGGGCGTTCGGATCGCGCGTGACAGGCAAGGCAAGGGACGTCTCCGATCTGGACCTCGTCGTGCGCGGCGAATCGCCGCTTCCATTTGCAGTGCTCGGTGGTTTGCGCGACGACTTCTCGGAGTCGAACCTGCCCTATCGGGTCGACGTGGTCGACTGGGCGAACACCAGCGATTCCTTCCGCGCAATCATCGAGCGCGACCGGCAGATCATCCAGTGCGTCGACGAGACCACGGACAGGTGAGTCAAACCGTGGCGGCATCCGGATAGTAGAGCTTCAGAAGACAGCCCGTGTCGAGGTAGATCACCGTTCTCCGCGGGAGTCCGAAGCGATTGTGCTCAGCCGGGCCCCTTGAGGTTTCACGCCCCAGATCGCTTTCGCGCGTTCGAGAAAATCCGGCGATCGGGGTGGCTCCCCTTCCGGTGGCAGCAGCCGCGCAACAACCCTGTTTCGCCGAAGGACACGAACCTCTTCACCGCGCTCGACCCACAACAGGACCTCGGCCAGGTTGTGTTGGACCTTTCGAACCGTGGCCGTTTTCACTGTCATACAACAATGACGCACGTCTATTCCTTGGTCAAAGACAGCGAGCGCCGGCAACGGACACGGGCTCAATCGCCCGTTACAATGCTTTGCGATGGGCGACGACGAGGATCCGGGCGCGCGCGCCGCCGCGCTTCATGAACGCGCGATAGTCTTGCGCGAGGCGGGATCGTTCTTCGATGCCGAGTTGGCGTGTTGTGAGGCGGTGGCGATCCTCGAAGCCTTCGAGGACGCGCAAAGCCCCGACCTGGCGAACGCCCTCGTCGAGCACGGCCGGCTGCTGGATTCCCTGGACCGGCTCGATGAAGCTGGTCTGGCGACGGATCGGGCGTTGGCGATTCTGCGCCCGATCGTCGACAGTCTGGTGGACAGTCTGTCGGACACCGACGGTGACAGCCAGGGCGTCGACCTAGACGTGCAGGAAGAGCTGATCCGATTGACCGTACAAGCCGAAATGACGCGTGCGTCCACGTTCAGGGCGGCCGGCGATCTGGCCCGGGCGGAGGCCGGATGCAGGCGCGCCATTGCGCTGGCGGAGGCTCGCCTGTCCCCCGACGATCTCCTGATTTCGGCGACGCTGAATGGCCTGGGTGTCGTTCACAAGTTTCAGGGCCGGTACGCCGAGGCGGAGCCACTTTATCGGCGCGCGTTGGCGATCGCGGAGGGCGCGGGGCACGAGGGAGACGTGGCGACGATCCTGCACAACCTGGGTGGTTTGGCTCACGCGC
>JADGRC010000300.1 GCA_017881245.1 Pseudomonadota bacterium | reverse complement strand
CTCGCCCTAAGAGCCGGCCCTCAATACTTGTGTAAGGCAGCGCCACGCGGGACCGACGCGCCAGTTCCAAATTTCACGGCATCTTGCCGTTCAGGGTTGTCCGACGGGAGCCAGATGTCACTTTTTCGGCGGCTCGGCGCGCAGCGAGGCCGAATTGATGCAGTAGCGCAGTCCCGTCGGCTGCGGGCCGTCGCTGAACACATGACCGAGGTGACCGCCGCAGCGCGCGCAGTGCACCTCCGTACGCACCATACCGTGGGTCGCGTCGGCATCGGTTTCGATGCCCGTCGGATCGACGGGGGCGTAGAAGCTCGGCCATCCGGACCCGGAATCGTATTTGTGCCTGGAATCAAAGAGCTCTTGGCCGCAGCCCGCGCACACGTACATCGTCGGATCATGGCGATCGGCGTAAGCCCCCGTGAACGCGCGCTCGGTGCCGTGCTCACGCAGCACGTGGTATTGGGCGGGGGTCAAAACCTGCCGCCATTCGGCATCGGATCGCTGGAGTTTCTCGCGCTTTTGATCGGACATCGGATTTGCCTCCGTTGTGTCGTGCCAGTTTAGCGCAAACGGTTCGCGATTCTCCCGGCATGGGCGGGTGAGTTACCCTGCGGGTCATGAGCGCGTCTTGCTTCAGGTTAGCCAGGCTGGTGATGTGGTTCGCGGGTGGGGTCGTGATACAAACGTCGACCACCATGGCCGCGCCGCCCATAGTGCCCGCTTTGCAAAATACCAACCCACCAACTATCACGGCCACCGCCCCTCGGAGCCGCGTGTTGAGGGAACTGTCGGGGCCCTGGACGTTTCGGCGCGTGGTGGCGAAGACGGCGCCGGCGGAACCGTGGTTGCCGGCCACCGTCCCTGGCTGCGTGCACACCGATCTGTTCGCGAACCAGAAGATTGCCGATCCGTTCTACCGGCTAAACGAGAAGGACCAGCAATGGATCGAACGCGAAAGCTGGGAATACGCCACCACCGTCGTGATCGATGGCGATACCTTGCGGCGCGACCGCGTGGATCTCGTCTTCCACGGCCTCGACACGTACGCGGAGGTCTTTCTGAACGGGTCAGCCGTCCTGTCGTCCACGAACATGTTTCGAACCTGGCGAGCCGACGTGAAGGGCCACCTGAAAATCGGCGAGAACGCTCTCGTTGTCCGCTTTGGTTCCCCCATTGTTCACGTGAAGCCGATCTACGATCGTCTTGGGTACAAGTTGCCCGCCGCCAACGATCAGGCCGTCGAGATGGTCGGCACCCTGACGCGCAAGGCGCCCTATCACTACGGGTGGGACTGGGGTCCGCGGTTCGTGACCAGCGGGATCTGGCGCCCCGTCGAGCTCGACGCCTGGGATGAGGCGCGCCTGGACGACGTTCAGGTGTTTCAGGAGCACTTGGACGATGCGGTCGCGCGCCTGACCGTCAGGGCGCGCGTCCAGGCAACACGCGCGGGACGTGTGACGGTTGCCGTGGGCGTCACCGGCGCGCCGCCGCTCGCGAGCGTGGAGCGTGACGTGAAGGCCGGCGCCACCGAGATCGTCGTTTCGCTGCGGATCGACCATCCCCAGCGGTGGTGGCCCAATGGGCTCGGAGCCCAGAATTTGTACACGTTCGAAACGACTCTGGGCGCGAGCGGCATCGCCCGTGATCACCGCCGCACCCGCGTCGGCCTACGAACCGTCGAGGTCGTTCACGAGCGGGACAAGGAAGGCAAGAGTTTCACCGTGAAGGTCAACGGCGCGCCGGTGTTCATGAAAGGCGCGAACTGGATCCCCGCCGACAGTTTCGTCACGCGCATGACGGACGACCGCTACCGCTGGTTGTTGCGATCGGCGGCGGATGCGCACATGAACATGATTCGCGTCTGGGGCGGCGGCATTTATGAAGACGATCGCTTCTACGACCTGTGCGACGAGCTTGGTTTGCTGGTGTGGCAGGATTTCATGTTCGCCTGCAGCATGTACCCGGGCGATGACGCGTTCGTCGAGGATGTCCGACAAGAAGCCATTCAGAACGTGCGGCGGCTGCGCAACCATCCCAGCCTGGCTCTGTGGGCCGGGAACAACGAGATCGAGGCCGCCTGGCACGACTGGGGATGGCCGGCAAAATTCCACCTGTCGCGCGCGGCACAAGACAAGCTGTGGGCGGACTACAAGAAGGTCTTTCACCACTTGTTGCCATCGGTGATCGCCGCCGAGGATCCGGGCCGCTTCTACACGCGCAGCTCACCGAGCGCTAATGACGACGCGATTCCCCCGAACAAACTGGGCATGGGCGACATGCACTACTGGGGCGTCTGGCACGCGGAGGAGCCGTACACCAACTACGCGGCGAATACTTCGCGGTTCATGAGCGAGTATGGGTTCCAATCCTTTCCCGACTTCGCGTCGGTGGCGCGCTACACGATTGCCGAGGATTGGAACATCGAGAGCCCCGTGATGTTGTCGCACCAGCGCCACCCACGGGGCAACCAGTTGATTCGCACGTACCTACAACGGGATTTTCGCGCCCCGAAGGACTTCGCATCGTTCCTGTACGTCGGCCAGGTCTTGCAGGCCACCGTCATTCAATATGCCGCCGAGGCCCACCGTCGTCAGATGGGACACAACTGGGGCAGCCTCTACTGGCAACTGGACGACTGCTGGCCGGTGGCATCGTGGTCGGGGATCGATTACTTCGGTCACTGGAAAGCGCTGCACTACGCGGCGAAGCGATTCTTCGCGCCGGTGCTCGTCAGCGCGGTCGAGGAGGGCGATGCGATTGGAGTATGGGGCGTCTCGGACCGACGGGACAATACCGACGCCAAGCTGATCGTCCGCCTGATCGACTTCGGTGGCAAGGAGATCTGGCGACGAGAACAAGACGCTCGTCTGCCGGCGAACACGAGCCGCGCCTATTTGACGATGAAAAGGGCTGAAGCCCTGGCCGGCGCCGATCCCGCGCGGGTGGTGCTGGTCGCCGAATTGAGCGAAGGCGGACGCCGGCTGAGCCGCAGCGTTCTGTCGTTCGTGAAAACCAAGGATCTGGCACTGCCCCCGCCGGACTTGCACTTCGATGTCGAGGCGCGCGACGGCGCGTCCTTCGCGGTGAAGATCACGGCCCGGCGCTTCGCGCGGAGCGTCTATCTAACGTCGATGAGGGTCGAGAGCGGTCAAGCCGCGGGAGTCGAGGGATTCTTCGACGACAACTACTTCGACATGTTGCCGGGGGAAGTGACGACCGTTTCGTTTCGACCCAGCGGACCCGCCAATATCGAGGCCCTGCGCTCCGCGCTCGGCGCGATCTCGATAAGCGATAGTTACTGACTCCCGGCTGGGTCGCGGCTCCCGGGCTGGTCGTGGGGCTATCTCCGGGTCAGATCAACGTCTTGAGTGCGCAGCGCTCCCGAGATCCACTTCACACCGAGCACATTCCCCAATACGGCGAAGGCGTGCGTCCATTTCGCTGATCAACAGACACTTGGGCTTGGCGCGTTCCGATGACGTTGAATCGTATTCATACGGAAACGCGCGCGCTCTACCGACCTGGTCCGTCCGGTACGGGCGCAAGAGGTATTGCGAGCCGATCGGCGGCCTGTCGCATGCGGAGGTCACTTGTCGCCATCGGCCATGATTGAGAGCGTTGTGCGCTGGCGAGGTGAATCGCGTCAAGCGACCGGAGAGCGATCCGGGGATGGCATGCCGTAAGAACCGCGTTGGCGGCGAGGAGAATGTCTCGCGAGATCGCCACCAGGGTGAGCCGACGCTCGACCACGTCTGATTTAGGGGGCCGAAGTCAGGGCGATATCGAGGTCACCTTTGCAGTACGCCTGCGACGCCGCGCAATTGAGCGTCCTTGCCTCGAAGAAATGAAAGCGACCGGCAACGCCGCTTTCGAAGTCGTACTGGACCGGGAAGCCCCGGCGTGACATTCGTCACCCCACGGAAAGTTGATCGCGGAGCAGCCTCGGTTGGTACCGCCACCGCATGGAGATAGCGGGGTGGTCGTAGGGGGCTAAAGCCCGGTCCAGCGCTCGTGCCACGTGCGTGATACGCTCGATGCTCGTGACCGGGTGAGCGAAGATCGGCTAGGAACATCGTACATACCAGCCTCGTGATAGGGGATATTGGCCAGCAATCATTGCACTTTCAGGTCAGATCCAGATCGGCAGAATTCAGACCACAAACCGGCGGAAATCTTGATGTCTTCTCCTGAATCGCCCTCGCGCATCGAGCCCTGCCACCTCGACGATATCCCGTCCGGTCTGTCCGACGCGATCGTGGGACTGGTGGCGGCCGGGAAGGACCTGGGCGCGAAGCTCGACCCCAAAACAGCGGGCAGCCTCGCCGAGCTTGTCTCGATCATGAACTGCTTCTACAGCAACCTGATCGAGGGACATCACACGCGGCCGAAGGACATCGAGCGCGCCTTGGCGAACGACCTGGACGCTGGACCACGCAGGAACCTCCAACTGGAAGCGAGGGCGCACATCAGAGTCCAGCGCGAGATCGACACGCTCTTCGCCAAAGGCCAGTTGGGCGAACCTGCCTCCTGCGATTTTGTCCGACGGCTACACCGCGAGTTCTATCTCGATGCTCCCGAGGAACAACTCGAGGTCGTAGGGACGAGCGGCAGGAAGATCAAAATGACTCCGGGGAAGTTTCGGACCAGCCCCGAGGAGGACGTTGTGGTCGGGCGCCATCAGCCGCCATCGAGTGCCTACGTCAGCAGCTTCATGGACTACTTCGAGAGCCGATACCGACTTGAATCAATGGGTGCCGCAACCAAGATCACGGCCATCGCGACGTCACACCACCGCTTCAACTACATTCATCCGTTCCCGGACGGCAACGGGAGAGTGAGCCGTTTGATGTCCCATGCGATGGCTCTCAAATCGGGAATCGGTGCGCACGGCTTGTGGTCGATCTCGAGGGGCCTGGCTCGAGGCCTGCGAAACCGCGACGAATACAAACAGATGATGGATTTGGCCGACGCTCCTCGCGCGGGCGGCACCGACGGACGGGGCAACCTATCGGCGAGGGCGTTGATGGAGTTCGTCACCTGGTTCTGCCAGGTCGCACGTGATCAAGTTGAGTTCATGACGGGCTTGTTCGAATTCGATCGACTGCGGCGACGCCTGCGCGAATACGTGACGGGCCCCATGGCAGCCGGCGAGGCTGCCAGCGACTTGGCCGACGAAGTCTTTTTGCGAGGATCGATTTCGCGAGGCGAGGCATCGCGCATTACCAAACGTCCAGAAAGAACTGCGCGGGAGGCTCTTCGAAAACTCCTTGGTGCGGGATTGGTGGCATCTGAGACCCCCAAGGGCGAGATCTCCCTGCGATTCTCTAGCGCCTCCGCTGATTTCCTGTTCCCGCGCCTATTTCCCCCCGAGCAATAGGCTTGTCGGTTGTGGCCACGATTTGCGCAGCGCCGGGGGAGGAACCGGCGTCCGCATTCGGAATCCTGCCGAAATAGGATCGAGCACCGATCAGGGCGCATGGGGTAACATCGATTTTTATGGGCGAATGGGCGGCTCCGAGGCGGGGGGCAGGTAGCCTTCGAGCGCCCCCTCTGACGGGCTGCCGCGCTCCCGGCGGTCCGCCCTTCGGCTCCGCGCTCGCGCCGGGCCTGACCCTGGCCCTGGCCGCGATGCTGGCCATTGAACCTGGCTGTCGCACCCGTCCCACGGTGGCAAGCATGGAGGCGTCGGACGCCGTCGTTTCCGACGACGCCGTCCCCGACGGCGGGGACGATACCCCGATCCCGGACGCGATCGATAACGCCGGCGTCGACGCGCTCCCGTCGATTTGTCGCTTCGACGGCCCGGCCAACACCGCGCGCACCGTCCTGGCGGTCGCGGTCGACGGTGGGATCGTGCTGGTCATGAGCGACGGCTCTACGCTCGCGGCCTACCAGTTCACCTCGGCCCGGCCGCCGGCGGGTACGTCGTTCTCGATCCGGCTCGGACGCGTCGGGGCGGACATACTGGCCACGGCGACCTGGTGGGGCGACGGCGACCCGACCTCCTGCGAGCTTCGCGACGGGGGGCTGTGGTGTCCCGAGACCGACCGGTTCGTCCGGATTTCGCCCGGTGGCGAGGTGATCAGCGAGATCACCCGACATGTCATCATGTCGTCGGCCAACATCGGCGGCGCGCCGGCGGGCGACACCGACGCCGGAGTGCCAGCGATGCCCGTCGCTCCGGCGCCCCCGGATCCCGCGGCTTTCACCTGGGTGTTTCCCGCTGGGCTCATACCCATGAGCCGCATCATCGACAGCCAGAGTTGGTTCGTCGCGGTGCTGCGCGACGAGTACCGGGCAGGCATCTATCGGTCGCCCGATGCCGCATCGGACTGGACCCGCCTTGGCAAGACGTTGGGACAGGTGGAGCAGGTCATGGTTCGCAATGTGGCTGGCACGTACGTCATCGACGCCTTGGGTACGGGCAGGGTTTTCGTCCCGACGCAGGTTTGGCAGGACGCGCCCGTCGGCCAAGAGCCAGAGCTTCTCCAGAACTCGCACCAGCTGGTCCGGCCCGCGACCGGCGTCGCCGACGTCATCGATTACGGGAACGAGATCGCCGTCAACATCTCGAGCGACGGGCTCTGCGCGGCCAACTGGGAACCGACGCCGTCGGGCCGTCAGCTCACGGTCTACGACCTGACGACCAACGGCGCGCGGCGGGTCCTCGTCCTCGAAAAGGTCGGCATCGGGTATCCGGGCAGTCTGTGGATCGAATGACCCAACGGAGTGCGGTTCTTAGTAGAGTCATGAAAACCACCCCCGTCAACGACGCCATGTTTGTTCTCGCCATCGTGTTCGCCTCGGCGTTGTCGTGCGAAAAGTCCGCTGGAAATCAGCGATCTGACGCTGTACCAGATTCGCCGCAGACGGCTGGTCTTTCACCGATTGCCTCAGTTTTTGCGTCATGAAGGATCGGAGATTGCGGGACTCTCTCACCAAGGACATACATTTCCAGCAGGCGGGTTTCGTGGCTCTTCTCCGCACACGGCGCTGATCTAGTTCGTCGCGGCTTGCTTCCTGGAACTCCGCATCCAATGACTGCGCCTGCCGTGTGCCTGCGGGTGCCTGCCGCGCCCTCCTTGGCCGCGGTGACCCCGTCCGCTATAGTTCCCGGTCGCGCTTGGTTGGGTCGTGGCGCGGCCGACCGGACTCGGGTGGTGACCGACTGGAAGCCTGGAAGGGCGATAGGGCGATAGAAGGGACGCGGTGCGATGTCGGAGCCAGCTTCGGAACAGATCAGGCGTTTTCAGGAACGACTGCGGGTGGTCTCCGAGGCTGCGCAAGCCTTCGCGGAGGCGACGACGGACTACCACCGTCTTCTGGGCAAAGTCGCCCGCATCCTGAGCGAGGTTGTCAAGGACGCGTGCTCGGTGTTTCTGCTGTCCGACGACGGCGCAACGATGACCGCGGCGTCGCTCCACGCCAACGAGCCGGCGGCTCTCGATCAGCTCCGTCAGATGTTCGAGGGTACCCCGCTCGTGCTCGCCGAGCAGCCCGCGCTCAGAAAGGTTCTGCAGACGGGCGAGTCGTTTCTCGTCCCGAAGGTGGACCCGAGTGGCCCGCGCTCCGATACGACATCGGGGCAGGTCGCGTGGCAGCGGAGGCTCGGCCTGCACAGCTTCCTGGTGGTGGCCCTGCGCGCTCACGGCCGGGGCATGGGGGTCCTAGCGCTCGGCCGGTTTCGGCCAGATGCGCCACCCTTCGACGAGCAGGACCGGGAGTTGGCGCAACATTTGGCGGCTCACGCTTCGCTCGCGATCGAGAATGCCCAGCTCTATGCTGGCGCTCAGGACGCCCGGAAGCTGGCCGAGCGAGCCGAGGAGATGATTCGCAGCTCGGAGCAAACCCATCGCATCCTGTTCGAGGCCAGCCCCATCGCCAGCCTTGTTTACGATCTGGAGAGCCTTCGCGTGCTTGCGGCCAATCCCGCCGCGCTGAAGCTTTACGGATACTCGAAGGACGAATTCTTGGCGCTGGGAATCCAGGACCTTGCCCTGCCCGACGAACGAGGTGCGGTACCGGCGGCCGTCAAAGCCGCCGGCGATCGAGAGGCGGTCGGCTCGGCTCGACACCGTCGCAAAGACGGCAGCACGATCCACGTCGACGGCAGGGGCCAACCAACGACTTTCGATGGTCTGCCGGCCCGTTTTGTGGTCGTGCAGGACCACACCGACCGGATGCGGGCCGAGGCGGCGCTCCTCGAAAGCGAGGGACGACTGCGGCGCACGCTCGACAACATGCTGGAGGGCTACACGATTTTGGGGCGCGACCTTCGCTATATTTACGTCAACGAAGCCGGCGCTCGTCAGGCGCGTCTAAGGAAGGAGGAACTCCTCGGCCGCACGCCGATGGACCTGTACCCGGACTTCGAAAAGACGGGCATGCACGCCCTTTTGCAACGTTGTCTGAGGGAGAATGTCCCCGTCCATGCCGAGGAGGAGCTCACGCACCTGGACGGCGCCAAGGCTTTCTTTGAGGTGAGGGTCCAGCCGACGCCGGAAGGGTTGGTCATTCTGTCGATGGACAACACCGAGTTCAGGCGCGCGGCACAGGCGCGAGAATCTCTGGAGGAGCAGCTGCGCCAGTCACAAAAGATGGACGCCGTCGGTCGGCTGGCCGGTGGTGTCGCGCACGACTTCAATAATTTGCTGTCCGTCATCCTCGGCTACGGCGAAAGCGCGCTCGTGAACCTCGGGCCGAGCGATCCCGTCCGAGAGGACTTGGAGCAGATCATCAAGGCTTCGCGGCGCGCCGCCGAGCTCACCCGTCAGCTGCTGATGTTCAGCCGTCAGCAGGTGATGGAGACCAAGATCCTGAACCTGAACGACGTAATCGGCGACATGGAGAAGATGCTCCGGCGGGTCCTCGGGGAACATCTCGAGCTGACTGCGGTGCTCGACCCTTCGCTGGGCAAGGTGCGGGCCGACCGCGGCAACATCGAGCAGGTCATTATGAATTTGGTTGGCAACGCGCGCGACGCGATGCCAACTGGCGGGAAACTGACCATCGAAACCGCGAACGTGGTTCTGGACGAAGCCTTCGTCCGTATGCACCTCGGCACGGCGCCCGGGCCCTATGTGTTGCTCGCCGTGACCGACACCGGGACGGGCATGGACAAGGCTACGAGGCTGCGCATCTTCGAACCGTTTTTTACGACCAAGGCACCCGGGCGAGGCACCGGGCTGGGCCTGTCCACCGTGTTTGGAATCGTCCAGCAAAGCGGCGGTGGGGTCTGGGTCTACAGCGAGCCCGGGCGGGGCACCACTTTCAAGGTCTATCTGCCGCGCGTCGAGGGGCCCATCGACGCCGATTCCCCCGCCCCGGTGCCCATGGACCTCCGGGGCTCGGAGACCATCTTGCTGGTCGAAGACGAGGAGGCCGTGCGCGTTGTCGCACGCCGCATCCTCGAGCGGTACGGCTACCGAGTCATCGTCGCCCAAAACGCCGTGACCGCGCTGCAGGAAGCCGAAAAGATTCATTTGATGCTGACGGATGTTGTGATGCCGCTCATGAGCGGCGTGGACCTTGCGACGCGGATGAGGACACGCTGGCCCGACGTCAAGGTCCTATATATGTCCGGCTACACCGACGGCAGTATTGTCTCGCACGGGGCGCTGAAGGATGGGGCGCCGTTCCTGCAAAAGCCGTTCACCTCCGAGACCCTCGCTCGCAAGGTGCGGAGCATCCTTGATGGGACTCGAAGAGCCGATCGCCCGTGAAGAGCCGATCGCCCGCGAAGCCGATCGCCCGTGAAGAGCCGATTGCTTGTGTGGATCGTCGCGGGCGCTCACCTCTCTTCCTCGAGGCCCCTGCATCGTTTCGGCTATTGCCTTCCGAGAGCTAGCTCCGAGAGATCCGAGAGTTTCCTGTGTCCTTGACCGCGCGGGGCGGGCTTGGCAATAACGGGCATGGCAACTCCCCAGATCATCACCGCGAAGATTCGTGGCTTCCTTTGCGTCAACGCCCATCCCACGGGCTGCGCCGTGAACGTCGATCGCCAGATCCAGGTTGCTCGCGCCGCGGGTGCGCTCGGTGGAATGCGCGACGCACTGGTGATTGGAGGCAGCACTGGCTACGGCCTGTCGAGCCTGATTACCACGATCTTCGGCCACGGCGCGCGCGCGATCAACGTGTGTCTGGAACGCCCTCCGCATGGGGACAAACCCGCGTCGGCGGGTTGGTACAACCTGGCGGCCGTTCACCGGCGCGCCAAGCAAGACGGTCGAACCGTCGACAGCGTCAACGGCGACGCCTACTCCAACGAAATCAAGGCCGAAACCATCGCGCGCCTCAAGCGATGGGGCGCCAAACTGGACAGCGTGATCTATAGCCTGGCCAGCCCGCGTAGGGTTGATTCGGCGACCGGGCAAATTTGGGCCTCCGTGCTGAAGCCGATAGGCGCGCCGTACGCCAGTAAGAGCATCAACCTCGGCAACGATCAGGTCGTTACGGTCGAAATTCCTCCCGCGTCCGACGAAGAAATTCAGGCCACCACCAAGGTCATGGGCGGCGAGGACTGGACCATGTGGATGAGCGCCTTGTTGGCCGAGGGACTGCTGGCCGATGGCTGTCGCGCCGTGGCCTACAGCTACATCGGACCAGAGCTGACGTATCCCATCTACCGATCGGGAACGATCGGCAGAGCCAAGGAGGACCTGGAACGGACCGCCCGTGCGCTGGATGCAGAGTTGGCCTCGCGCGTGGGCGGCAGGGCTCTCATCAGTGTCGACAAAGCGCTCGTCACGCAGGCATCGGCCGCGATTCCCGTGGTGCCCTTGTACATCAGCATTCTTTACAAGGTGATGAAGGAAAAAGGCACTCACGAGGGAACCATCGAACAGATGGTCCGGCTTTTTCGAGACCACCTGCAACCCGGCGCCGCCCCGACACTGGACGCCGAGGCGCGCATCCGCATCGACGACCGGGAGTTGGAACCGCGCACCCAAGCGGCAGTCAGCCGTGCGTGGGCGGAGGTCAACACCGAGAATCTGTTCGCCGTCAGCGATTTCGCGGGATTCAAGCAGGAATTCCGCAACCTGTTCGGATTCGACGTGCCGGGTGTCGACTACAGCCAGCCCGTAGACGTCGACGTTCCCCTGGTCTAGACG
Organism: Pseudomonadota bacterium; assembly: GCA_017881245.1. Taxonomy (GTDB): domain Bacteria; phylum Myxococcota_A; class Polyangia; order Fen-1088; family Fen-1088; genus FEN-1088. The sequence goes on along the minus strand of JADGRC010000300.1, from coordinate 4,140 downwards.
CCTTCTGGACGAAATGTGAACGAATGAACAAAGGTTCCTCCGGACGGCGATCGCGGTAGCATTTCCAAGCAGGCTTTGCTGCGCCGGGATCGACGGCCTAGGGATCCGTCGGGAGAGGCCCGCGGGGAGGGGTCCGCCCCTTCCCGCGAGCGCGAACGGGTGGGGATGGTCCTCCCGCTCGCGCGCCCCAGTGACGTATCCGAACGTTAATGCGCCGGCATTGGTTCGCCAGGCGGCGGACCTTTGGGTGCCGCTGGCGCTGCGTTCGAACCGGGTGGATTTGCGGCCGGTGCGCCCGCGGCGCCGCCTGCCTTGGCGGCGTCATCACTCGTCAACAGGCGGAATTCGATGCGGCGGTTCTGCTCGCGCCCCGCCTTTGTCTTGTTGTCGCCGATTGGCTTATCCGAGCCGAACCCAACCGAGATGATTCGGTCGGCGGCAATTCCCGCCGAGATCAGGTAGGCACGAACAGCGTCCGACCGATCCTGGGACAGCTTCATGTTCTTCGCCGCGTCACCCTCACTCGACGTGTGGCCGGAGATCTCCATTCGGAGGTCCGCGTATTCCTTCATGACCTTGGCGGCGTTGCCGAGCAACTTGAAGGACGACTTCTGAATGTCCGCCGAGTTCGCCTTGAAATTGATTCCCTTGATGACGCCCGTGAATTTTTTCACCGCCGCGGGCAGCTCGTCTGGGCAACCGTCGTCATCCTGGTAACCGTTCTTGGTCTCCAGCTCTTTCGGGCACTTGTCCTGCGCATCAGGCACGCCGTCGCCATCGTTGTCGGGGTCCGGGCAGCCATCTGCGTCTTGGAATCCGTCCTTGTCCTCGGGCTGATCCGGGCACTTGTCCGCGGTGTCGGGAATGCCGTCGCCATCGTTGTCGGGGTCCGGGCAGCCATCGGCGTCTTGGAATCCGTCCTTGTCTTCCGGCTGATCCGGGCATTTGTCCATCGCATCGGGAATGCCGTCACCGTCGTTGTCGGGATCCGGGCACCCGTCGGTATCCTGGAATCCGTCGCGATCCTCCGGCTCGTTGGGGCACTTGTCGACGTTATCGGGAATGTCGTCGCGATCCGTGTCCTTGACCAACGGCGGAGCCGGCGGGGGCGGCGGTGGCGGCGGTGCCTCCCCGCCAAATCTGTAGGTCAGGCCGCCGAGAAATTCCAGATCGGCCGAATCTGTGTTGTTGCCGGTGTTCGGCAAGAACACCACACGAGCATCGACCCGGGCGTCGATATCGTTCGTGATCGCATACTTAACACCGGCGCCTGCGTGAAATTCGAAGTCGGTGTCCTTGGCAATCTCGGTGTACTGGGGATCGGTCACGGTCGATACGACCTGCATCAATCCGACACCGGCCAGCACGAACGGCCGTATCCTGCCGTGCATCAGGTGAACGAGCGCATGAACCTTGTAGCTGAGGAGATAAAGAGTGTAGTTCTGAGCGGGGAAGTTGTCGGCCGAGGGGATGAGGCCGAGCTCACCTTCGACGGAGACCCAAGGCAGGACTGTTAGAGCCAGGCGCAGGCCGAATATCGCTCCCGTCTTGGGCGACGGAACCTTGCCCGGATCGTCCGCAACGCCGAGCTCCAGATCGTCCGCGAAGACGTGAACGCCACCGAACGCACCCAATTCCAGCTGCAATCCCTCTTTTGGGGGGGCGCCTTCATCAGCTGATACCTGCCTGCTTGCCACCAGGACAGCCACCGCAGCCAGAACAATCGCCACCGATCTTGGGAAACCGCGTCCTCGCATGAACATTCTCCGATGTAAGCGGGAAAAGAAGGCCCGCACTATAACGCGGATTGCTGCTTGGAAAAAGTTCAGCGAGGAGATTTGCAACGACGGGCGGGCGGGCCTGAACCTCGCGGGGCGCTTGTCGTCACTGTCGAAACCATAAGATTGTAAGAATAGATGTGACGGCTGGCTCGTCACAGGATATAAACCCGCTCGATTTTTTGGTCACGCGGCAGGAATCGGGAATCACGAATAAGGAGAACAGATGAAGCGGCTAGCGTTCATGATGCTCTTGGTTGGTTTTGCGGGCACCGGGGTTCTAGGTGGCTTCGCGGCCGCCGGGGATTCGGCCAAATGCACAATTGCCACGTCCGGCGACAGCGAAACGGCCAAGGCCTGTGCCAAGGGTGGTCGTGCCGAGGCGAAGAAGGCCATGAAAAAGATGGTCGCGGACGCGAAGGCCAAGGGGCAGAAGTACACGTGTGAGGGTTGCCACAAGGATCTGGACAACTACGAGCTCACCAAAAACAGCAAGGACGACTTCAAGAAGCTCGAAGCGTTGCTCGGCAAACACTAGCCAACGCGAGGGCAGGTGCTCGCGGCCTGGTGCCCGCGAGAGGGCGAGAGGGAAGGAGTGCCAAGGCGGTCCTTCCCGGCGCGGAGCACTCGACGCTGTTGCGTAACCAGTCCTTACTGGTGATGCCTGGCCCCGGTTGACGAAGCTCGCCGACCCGATTAGCAAGGGTGGGCCAAAGGGCGTAAGAAACACGCGTGCCGACGGACAGGCGGCCACATCATGAAGACCATCACCGAGTTTTCCGGCATCGTTCTGCGAGAAGCCTCGCGTATTCGGCAGGCTCACCGTCTACCTGAGCCGCCTGTGGCCGCGGCTGCTCCCCTTGAGGTAACACCACCGGCGGACATCCCGCCCCCGGCCGATTCGACGTCCGAGGACGGCGAGCCAACGGTTGGGACATCGGTTCTCGGGGCGGATAAGACCGAGGGTTCGGGTTCGGTCGACGAGTCGAGCCAGAGCGATGTTGGAGCCGCGGTGCAACCCACCACGGCCGGTGATTCCTATTCCGCGGGCGCTGGCGAGACGACGTCCACTGACGCGAATCCGGACGAAGTAACTTCCACTGACGCGTCGCTTGGCGGGGGGATGCCCGACGAAGGCACGTCAGTCGAAGGAACGTCAGCCGAAAGGACGTCAGCCGGGGCGCCGGCCGAAAACCATGCGGACCCGCAGGCGACTGTCCTGAGCGCCGCCGAGCAGGCGGCCAACGCCGCGGCGGGAGAGGAAATCGGATCGGCCTTGGGCATCGCGGGTGACCGGTTGGCGCGCCTGTTCGAGGCGCTCGACTCGGTCAAGAACCGTGTCGACAACGTTCGGCTGATTCGGGTCCTGCAAGGCGATAATCCGCCGTCGAACGCGCGCAAGGTCGGGGAGCATTACTACGTCGCGGATCTAATGCCCCAGGGGCAGGGGCGTCGGGACGATCGCCGAGATCGCGGTGGGCCTGGTGGCGGCGATCGGCAGGGCCAGCGCCGCGATCGGCCTGGTGGCGGTCCGGGCGGCGCCCGCGGTTCGGGCGGCGCTCCGGGTGGTGCCGGTGGAGCTTTTCGCTCCGGGGGGCGAGACGGTGGCCTTGAACGGGGGCCCTCGGGACGTGACGTTCCCGCCGCGGGGCCAGGTTGGATGGTCACACGCGCTCCCGGTGGCGAGCGCGGGGGCGATCGTCCGGGTCGCGGGCGTAAGCCCAATGGTCCAGGCGCTCCCGGAGGTGGCCGAGGTCCGGGTGGTGGTCCTGGGGGCTCCGGCCCCGGTGGCGGCCGCGGGCCGGGATCCTTCGCCCGCGGTTCGGGCGGTGGCCCAGGTGGGCCGGCACCCGCTGGGTTTGGGCGTGGGCCCGGCGGCGGACCGGGAGCACCTGGCGGTGCGGGCGGCGGTCGCGGACATGGGCCTGGACCCAGCTCATTTGTTCGGAACCCGGGTGGTGGTGGCGTGGGTGCGGGCGGCGGTCGCGGTCCTGGAGGGCAGGGGGCCGGCCCCGGCGGGGCTCGTCCTTCCGGTTCAGGTTTTCCGGGAGGTGGGGGCGCCGGCGGTGGTCGCGGTCCCAGTCCCGGTGCTGGGGATGCGGGTGTACACGTGCGTGGACCAAGGGGGCGCGACCGAGGCCCCGGAGGCCCCGGTCCCTCGGATCGGGGTAGTGGACCAGTGGGACCGAAACGCGACGCAAAAGGTTGGCCGATCGGCTGACGGTGCCGAGCGAGCCGTCTCGACGGCTAAAAAAATTCGCACAAGTACGCGGCAGGCTGGCTGGCGCGTACGTCGAATCCGCTGCGCCCGGCGACTTCGAACGTTGTGCCCGCGGGGTAGTTTACCCAGGTACCACCGTCG
>JADGRC010000299.1 GCA_017881245.1 Pseudomonadota bacterium | reverse complement strand
GACGTCAGTCCAGTTCATTCCGCGGACGTTGCCGTTGAGACAGCGGTCATGTTGGCCGAGTACGCACCGCACGGCCATGAGGCCGCTGTCCTTGGCGTAGACCTTGTTCTCGCGCATCGTGACTCGTGCAGCCTTCTCGTTCAAATCGCTCTCATTTATCATGACGGCCAGCAACAGCGACGGGCTGATTCCGTGACGTTCCGAGGCTGTCAAAACGGCAGTCGCAATCTTGTTACACTGCGTTGGCGTCCAGGCGGATGTCTGCCAGCGAATCTTGTCCTTGATGGCGCAAATCGTCCGGGAAAGACAGCTCAACTCAGGAGCTCCCCCGGTCACGTTCCTTTTTTGGCGCTCGTCCTGGGCTGCGTCGTCGTCCGGTCCCTCGACGGCGGAGGCCGAGTTGTCACCTGACGTGTCTTCCAACGTGGCGCCGGATGTGTTGCCCGAGGTGTCACGCGACGTGTCGCGCGATGTCTCTCTTTCAAGATCCGGGCCGAGCGTCGTGGATGCCGGTAGAGTGGTCGCCTGGCCCTGTGTCGTCGTGTTAGGCGGTGCTGCCGCTGCAAATCCGCTCGACCCCACGAGGGGGAACGCAACAGCACCACTCAAAAGCGCAATAGCTCTAAAAGTAAGACTTGGTGCAACAGACACTTCGCCACCTCGCTGGAACGAGTTTTGAAGGACGGGTGTTATGAGTCTCTCGGGCGAAATCGCCACCACACCCGAGGATTTTCCCGCCAGGGATCAGCTAGATTGCCTGGAACCCCGGCCGAGCGCAAGGGAGCAACGAAAATGAATTCCGGTGGCGTACAAAATGCCAAGAAGTAAATGAATCATGGACAGTGAGAGCACGGCGCTGCGAAGTCCTTTGTCGCACCCTCGAATTGAAGGCATATGGATCGCCTCGGCGGCCGAGGTCGGATTGAAGGTCGAACGGGTTCGGTCGGCTTACGCCAGCACCGATGGTCATGGACGGATTGAAATCGGCGTCGACGAGATCCTGGACTCCGCCGACGCAATCGCGCAGTTGATCTTTCATGAGCTTTGCCACGGGTTGGTTGAGGGTCCCGAGCGCTGGTCGGCGCCAGACTGGGGCTTGAGTAACGCCGACGCTCGGGACATCGAGAGAGAACACGCGTGCCTGCGCGTTCAGGTCCACCTGGCGGAACGTTACGGGCTCAGGGAACTGATGGCGCCGACCACAGAATATCGCGGGTATCACGACGAGATTTCGGGCGATCCACTGGTGCACGAATCGGACGGCGCGGCTGCGGTGGCGCGCGAGGCGATCGACCGTGCCTCGTCGCGACGTTGGATCGACGTGCTCGATCGGGCGCTCGCTGAGACGCGCGAGCGACTGGACGCGTGCGCTTGTGGGGAGGTTTCCCCGGACATCGCAGCGGCCCTTCATCCGGTTGGTTTCGCGTTCGCCGACAATCACGAAACGTGTGGAACTTGCGCCTGGCTGTATCGAGGAGGTCGCGGCCGGCCCGTTGAACGTTGCCGCCAGTCGGCGCACTCCGACGGGAACGGTCGGCGCACAGAAGCCCGCTTTCGCGCTTGCGTTCGCTGGGAGCCACCGGTGGCTTGTCAGAACTGCGGTGCCTGTTGTCGTGAAGCGTACCATTCCGTAACGGTGTCGGTCCGCGATCCGGTCGTTTGGAAGCAAGCGGCGCTGGTCGTCCGGACCGGACATCGCTTCGAAATTCGACGCGCGGGCGAGCGATGCGCGGCGCTGGAGGAGACGCGAACCGGTGGCCCGTCGGGTCGCGATGGTTCGGCGGCCCTCGATCAGACCTTCGAGGCGACATCGACGAGATCGGCGGGTCGGACGTTTTCGTGCGCCATATATGCCGATCGCCCGCGCGCCTGCCGCGATTTTGAGGCAGGTGGGGCGCACTGTTTGGTCGCGCGGCGCCGGGTGGGGCTGAGTCCGTGAATCCGTGATGGGCACCGTCGTCGACCTATTTGTCCCCATCGAAGAAGTCGATCAGGGCGCCGCAAGGCTCTCGCGGTTGGCCGAGCGGGTACTTGGGTGGGCGCCTGGAACGATCGGCGTGACTCGCGTGCTGCGCCAGTCTTTGGATGCGCGTAAGGGGCGACCGCTCGGGTTTCGGCTGCGCTGCGAGGTTGGGCGTCGCCCCGGGGATCTGAACGGGGAGGGCGATCGTGAACGCGCGCCCTTGTCTTGGCCGTCCGGTCGAGCGCGTCCTCGTGTGGTCGTGATCGGCTCTGGTCCCGCCGGGAGTTGGGCGGCCTTGCGGCTGGCCGAGGCGGGCGTCCCCGTGACTATTGTGGAGCGTGGAAAACGCGTGCAGCCTCGGCGAGCGGATCTCGCGCGCCTCACGAGAGGGGACCTCGATCCCGATTCGAACTACTGCTTCGGGGAAGGTGGGGCAGGGACCTATTCCGACGGGAAGCTTTACACGAGATCGAAAGATCGGTCCGCGGTCGCCGATGTGCTTGCGGATCTGGTGCGTTTCGGCGCTCCCGCGAACATCCGGGTGGACGCGCGTCCGCATGTGGGGTCGAACCAGCTGCCAAAAGTCCTAACCGCGCTGCGGGCCCACTTGGAGGGCCTCGGCGTCACCTATCGTTTCGAATGCGACGCTGCTGGCCTCCAAATCGACGGGGGAAGGGTTCGCGCCGTTCGATTGAAGGGTGGGGATGAGATCGCGGCCGACGTGGTCGTGCTCGCCGTGGGTCATTCGGCGCGGTCCGTCTATGACTGGGCCCACCGGCAGGGGTTGGCTCTGGAACGTAAGGGGTTCGCCGTAGGCGCGCGCATCGAGCACCCCCAGTCGTTGATCAACGAGATTCAGTATGGAAGTGCGGCCGGACACCCGCGTCTTCCGCCCGCGTACTATGATCTGACGTCCCGAGGGGCGGATCGCGGCGTTTACAGCTTCTGCATGTGCCCCGGCGGTTGGATCGTGCCTGCCGCCACCGAGTCCGACGGCGTGGTGGTCAACGGCATGAGCCTATCGAAACGGGATTCACCCTTCGCGAATTCCGGGATCGTCGTTACCGTGGAGCCCCGAGACGTCGGTCCAGCTTCGGCGGGCTCCCTGGGGGGCGTCGCGTTTCAACGCCAGATTGAGCAGGTGGCCTTCCGGCTCGGCGGCGGTCGGTTCCGCGCACCCGCGCAGCGTCTGGGCGATTTTTTGGATGCACGTCGGAGTACGACGGTAGGCAAGAGCAGTTACCGCCCCGGGTTGACGCCGACGTCTCTGGACGCGGTCTTCCCCGAATTCGTCGCCGTGGCACTCCGGGAGGGTTTGCGTGAGGTCGGG
>JADGRC010000298.1 GCA_017881245.1 Pseudomonadota bacterium | reverse complement strand
GAGATGCGTCAGTCCCGCATCGGTGAGTTGGGGACTGCTAAGGGACAGCTGTTCCAGTTGCGTCATGCCTCGGAGATTCACCAGCCCGGCGTTGGTGACTTGGGTATTGCGGAGATCCAGTAATTTGGTAAGCGCTCAGCAGAACCGCTCTTGGCGCGGGGGGTAGGCTCAGGGGTTGTGTTTCTTCAACCCTTGGCGATGGAGTACCCCTATGGGACGCAGGATCGATGCCGCGTTGCACGCGGCGTGGCGTAGGCGATGGGAACGGTATGAAGGCTCGTCAGTGACGGTGGCGGAGGTCTGCCGCCGGGATGGCGTGTCGCAAGCGACCTTCTATCAGTGGCGGAAGCGATTGGCGCCGGGAGCCACCTCGGCGGAGCCGGCCGCGACCGGTGGCGCCGCAGCCGCGAAGGGACGAACGACCGTCCCGCACAGCGGGCAGGCAGCGTTTGTGGAATTGGCGTTGGCCCCCGCGACGGTCGTCGAGATTGAGTTGCCCAACGGCGTGCGGGTACGTGTGCCCGCTGACCGGGAACAAGCCCTGCGCGCGGCGATTCGTGCCGCCGGGGAGCTGGTGTCGCAGGCGATGGACACGGTCGCGCGGGAGGCTTCCTCATGTTGAGTCTTCCCGCCAGCGTTCGCATTTACCTGTGTACCGTTCCGGCCGATATGCGCAAGAGCTTCGACGGCTTGTACACGCTTGTGCAGCAAGTCTTCGAGCGCGATCCGCTGGACGGACATATGTTCCTGTTCCTCAACCGTCGTCGCGACCGCCTCAAAATCTTGTACTGGGATCGCGACGGGCTGGCGCTGTGGTACAAGCGTTTGGAAGCGGGCACGTTTCAGTGGCCGGCAGACCTCGGGGAGGCCCGGGGCCTGGAGTTGGACGCCACGCAACTGGCGCTGTTGTTGGGCGGGATTGACGTGCATTCGGCCCAGCGCCGCAAACGCTACGCGCGCGCCGGCTGAACGCCCAGCGCGCTCCCGACGGACTTCCGACCCAGGTGGCTTGGAAGCCTGAGGAGTCCCGGCTTTCCGTGACCTCTTGGCAGCGGAAAGCGGGACTCCTTTTCTTTTGCGCGACGTCTGACGAAGCGCGGGGGAGGGCGTGCCGTCGGGGTGGTCGGCCAGCGTGACCACGCGGCAGCGCGACACGTACGTCGGCCTACGGCAGCGCGTGGCGCCGAGAACTTTTGGGGTATTTTTTCGGATTTCCGGGTATCCCCCCCTTGCGCTTTTTTCGACCCCCACTATACATAGGCCATGCATGAGGCACTGGTCATTCCTGGCGACTTGGAAGCTTGTCAGCAGGTGCTGCGCGAGTTGGCCCAAGCCCATGCTCAGTTGCAGCGGGTGCACGAGGAATTGCTGAGCACGTGCGCGAGCCTGCAAGACACGCAGCAACAGCTGCAGCAGGAATACGACGAGCTGCAACTGACGATCCAGCGCTTGGTGCACCAGTTGTACGGTCGTCGCCGAGAACGGTGGCAGGATGCCGCGGGGCAGCAGCATCTGAACTTCGGCGATGGCGACCTGGCTGCGCCGGACCCGTCGATTATCTCGGCCGCCCCCGAGGAAGAAGTGATCATCGGCGAATACGTGGTGCGTCGCCGGGTCCGCTCACGGCAACCACGGAGCGAGCAGTTGCCGGAGCATCTGGAACGTCGTACCGAGCGGATTGAGCCGACGCTGCCTGCGGGACTGAAGCTGGAAGACTGTGAGCCGCTGGTTGTGGATGTCGTCGAGACCTTGCAGTACGACCGCGCCAAGGTGTGGGTGCGACGGATCGAGTATCCCAAGTACAAGCTTCCCACGGAGGCGCCCCTGGCGGTGAACGTGGAACCCGACACCGCGGGAGAACAGGACGTGAGCGGCGCGCCGCGGGCGAACACCGTCGCCGGGGCAGAGGACGCACTCGCCGTCCCCGCCATCGCCGACGTGGCCACAGAAATCGCCGTCACCACCGAGGTGGACGCGGACCTGGACGGAGCCTTGGATCGGCCGTCGATCCGGAACGAGGAACAAGACGTGAAGCCTCAGCCCACGGCCACCTCCGGGCCCGCGCCACCCAGCACGCCCCGCACCGCCTCGCCGCCGATCGTGGAACCGCACGGGATCCTCCAGGCGCCGCGGGAACCGGCGTTGTGCCTCGGCGGGCGTTTCGGTTTCGGCGTGGCGACGGAAGTGTTGTTCAGCAAGTTTGTGCTGCACGTCCCCCTGTACCGGCAGCAGGACATGTGGGCGCAGTCGGGCTGGTCGCCGAGTCGCTCGACGCTGGGGCAGATCGTGTCGACGTCCGCCGAGCTGCTGGTGCCGCTGGCGGAACTGCTCCGCGAGCGGGTGTTGGCCAGCCCCGTCCTGGGCACGGATGACACTCCCGTCACGCTGCTCACGCCGGGCGTCGGCGAGGGCAGTCGCCAAGCCCGCTTCTGGCTGTACCGTGGTCCGGCGACGGCGCCCTTCAATGTGTTCGCCTTCACGGACAGCCGGGCGCGCGAGGGACCGGACCGTTTTCTGGAAACGTTCACGGGCACGCTGACCGGGGATTGCTACAGCGGCTATGTCAACATCGAAAAAGTCACGCGGGGCCGGATTCGCTTTTCGGCCTGTGTGGCGCACGCGCGGCGGAAGGTGTTCGACGCGCGCGAGCAGCAACCGGCCCTGAGCAGCCAAGTGCTGGCGTTAGTCCGCGCGTTGTACGACGTGGAAGATCGCGCCCGACCGCTGGACGATGCCGCGCGACTGGCCCTGCGGCAGCAGGAGAGCGTGCCACTGATGGCCCAACTACGCGCGGTGCTGGACAGTGAGCCGGCGAAGCGGGTGTTGCCCAAGAGCAGCTTCGGCGAGGCTCTGGCGTACTGGAGAAATCACTGGGCCGCGTTTCAGTTGTATTTGCACGACGCGCGTTTGCCGATCGACAACAATGACGTGGAGCGAGACTTGCGGCGGGTGGCCATCGGCCGCAAAAACTGGCTGTTCCTAGGGAGCGAAGACGCGGGGGATCGCACGGCGACAATTCTCAGCTTGATCGGCAGCGCGCACCGCCATGACCTGGACGTCTGGGCTTACTTGCACGACGCGCTGGAGCAGTTGGCGCGCGGCACCCGCGATTTGCAGGCCCTGCTTCCCGACGTCTGGAAGGCCGCGCACCCCGAACACGTCCGCACGTTCCGCACGCAGGAGAAGGAGGCCCGCGCCGCCGCCCGCCGCGACCGCCGGGTTCGGCGGCGGCAATCGCAGCCCACCGCGGTGCCACCCGCTGACGACAACCCCGCGAAGTGATCTCCTGAGCAACACCGCGGGCACATCGGCCGGGACCACGGGCGCGGCGTTCGTAGGTCGTCAGGGCTTGGCGAATGGTGCCCCGCCCGCCGCCCCGATTCCCCACTCGTCCCCGCCGGCATCGGCTCGATCGAACGCGACGAGTCGGCTGCATTCGCGCCGTTCCCGGCAACCGGCACGCACCCACCAAAAACCGCCGCCTCGTTTCCACTGTCCTCCCACTCGCGAATCGCCCGGCCTCCAAGTCACCGCGCCGCGTGGCGGTCGCATCCGGCGATTGCTCCGCAACCAGGGGGATGCGTTTCAACCCGACGTGCAGGAGGGGCGCTTGTCGATCGACAACCAGGACGTGGAACGCGACTACGGCGGATGGCCATCGATCGCAAGAACTGGCTGTTCGTTGGAAGCGAGAACGGGGGATCGTACGGCGACGACTCTCGACGTGATCCGCAGCGCGCATCGTCACGACCTGGACATGTGGGCCGACCTGCGGGACGTGCTGGAACTATTGGCCTGTCGCCCTGGTGACCTGCCGGTTCTGCTCTCGGTCGTCTGGAAAGTCGTCCCTCCGAAATACGGGCGGACATTCCGCGCGCAAAAGAAGGAACAGGGTGCCGCGATCCGCCGCTACGGCCCCGCTCAACGATGGCATGCGAAACGGACTCCTTCGTCGCCGATTGGTTCATCGCAGAGGCGGGCCGGAGCCGATCCGACTTAGCCGGGCGCGTGGCCGTGCCTGCCCTGCTCCCACCTTGAAGAAACGAAAAGCCCAGCCGCCTCTCTAGCAACAGCTGCCTCGGTGCCCAGTTCGCGGTCAGCCACCGTTTGCGCCGGCCGTACACCCGACCTCCCGCTGTCGGCGACACGCAAGTCGCCAGCTAACCGAAAACCAGACGCCCTGG
>JADGRC010000297.1 GCA_017881245.1 Pseudomonadota bacterium | reverse complement strand
GCACTACATCACCAACCTGGAGCTCGGCGACGAGGTCCAGCGCGGCACGGGCACGACCATCGTGCGCAACTACGCGGTCCGGGTGGAATAGCAAAGCCCAGCGGAAGGCAGCCATGAGCAACCCAGGATCTGTTGAGCGTGCTCATCGCGCGCACCGTGCGCAGAAGTTGACGCCACGGTTGACGTAGAAAATGACCGACGGCTCGCCGCACGCGCAGAGGTCAATCTGCTCTTTCGTGATCATCGGTCGTCTCCCTTGTCCTGCCAGCCGCGGGCCGGCGGTTGCTGGTTGTCGGCGTAGCGGTCGACGCCGGTGTATTGCATCGTCTCGGGAAGCCACTTCACCTGAGCCGCCCCCTTCGCTCCATTGCGGTTCTTGCGAACGATCCACTTGTCGACGTGGCTGGTAACTTCGGCGGCAGACGAGTCCTCCTCAAGAGGACCGTGATTCTCATCGTCGACAATGAAACGTAGGACAGGTGTTTGGAGCGCGGTCAGACGGAAGACGAGGATGGGATAACGACGAGATGCGAAAAGGGTCGAACGCTAAAGGCCGGAGGATCCTCCCCCCGCGCCGCTCGGCCATTGCTCTCCGAAGGGACGAGGAAGGTGAGAGCCCTCGCACCATCGTCATCGCGCTCCTCGCCAACATCGTCATTGGCATCGCGAAGCTGCTCGCCGGACTCGCATCCGGGTCGACCGCCCTGATCGCCGAGGCCGCGCACTCCGCGGCCGACTCGGTCAACGAGGTGTTCCTTGCGATCGGCCTGTACCGCGCCCATCAGCCGCCGGACGAGGCCCATCCGTTCGGGCACGCTCGGGAGCGGTTCCTCTGGGCCTTCATGGCCACGATCGCATCGTTTCTGATCGGCGGATGTGTGTCCATCGGCATCGCAATCAAGGAGCTCGAGGCGCGCCATCCGGTGGCGGGCGGCGTCGCGCCGTGGCTCGTTCTCGCGGTCGCCTTCGCGGCGGATGGAACGTCATGGCTGCAGGGCATGCGGCAGGCACGGCGACAGGCGAAGGACTACGAGCTCACGGTTTGGCGCTACCTCGTGGGCGCGAGCGATCCCGTGGTGCGCGCCGTCCTCGTCGAGGACAGCGCCGCACTGATCGGTCTCGCGCTCGCCGCGGGTGGCCTGCTCCTGAGCAGGATCCTCGGCTCGAATGTTCCGGACTCCGTCGCGTCTCTGCTCATCGGTGTCCTGCTCGCGGTCACGGCGTTCGCGCTGGCCCGTCCGTTCGCCGATTTCCTGGTCGGGAGGTCCATCTCCGCGCCACAGCTCGAGAGGCTGTGGGCGATCGTCGAGGGGGATCCGGCGCTCGAGGAGGTCCTGATGCTCCAGGCGATGTACTCGGGGCCCGAGGAAGTGATCGTCCTCGCCAAGGCGCGCCCGTCACCGAGCATGGACATCGAACAGCTCGGCCGTGCGATGGACCAGCTCGACGGAAAGATCCGCCGTGCGCTCCCGTTCGTCGCGGAAGTGTTCATCGACGTGACGGGCACGGAGACGAGCGCCGGCCCATTCGGTGGCAGGCAGGCCCCCTAGTCTAGCCCCCCTAGGGAGCCGATCGGCTAGGCGCCGCCCCGTCCGTCCTCAGGATCGACGCGAACGAGTGGCGCAGCTCGTGCTCCAGCCCTCCGTTGTACGAAGCACCCGTCCTAGGTTGGTCTTCAATGCCGGCGCGTGGAGATCCCGTCCGTCTGGACGGCCATCGTCCTGAATCTGGACGGGCAGCGACGAGGAATCAACAGGTTAAGTTGGGCTGTCCGCGCGCTTGTTCGAACACGATCCGTGCCAGGTACTGCAGCGAGCGAACTCCCAAATCAACCTGGGAGGGGCATCAGGAAATCAACCTGGGAGGGACATCAGGGGGATGACCGTGGTAGCCAACACGGCCCCGGGGGGCGATGGCTTGGGCGGCGAGTCCAAGAGTACGACGGCGCCGCGCCTTCTGCGCGGCGCCCTGACCGTGACGGAGCTCGTGGTCGCGGACGCTGTCGGGCTCAGATCGACGGCTTGGGGCCAGGCGAATTGAGGCAGCCCTCACCCCAGTGCGCCAGCAGGATCGTGCGGTCAGCCTTGTTGACCCACCCGTCCTTGTTGAGGTCGGCCCGCATGGCGATCTGAAGCGGCGGCACGGCCCTCTGCATCCACACATCCCTTTGCATCATGATGTTGAAATCGGCGCGGTCGGTGCAGCCGCTGTCGTCAACGTCGCCAGCCAGCTTGTGGTTGGTGCCAAACACCTGGCCCGGCAGGACGGTGATCCCCTGAAACGATGACCGCGACGCCCCGTTCCCCTTGCTGGGGAAAGTCGGGCTCCCCAAGCTCTTGAACAGCGACAGCTCCGCCTGAGGAATGCTGAGAGTGACCGTGGCGGTGGTGGCCGCGCTGAGAGACACACCGGCGGCGAAGGCGCTCACCTTGAACTGGGGAACGGAAGTGCCTCCCTTGTCGCTCGTGTTGCCGCTGGCCACGGCCAGCGTCGCGGCCGCGGGCGCGGGCGACACCAATGCAAGGGGAAGCGGCTGGGTGCCGTCGAAGGTCGTGTAGTGGACCCCCACCCGCCAGGCCAGGTTGGTCGATGCCGTCTCATTGGCAACGATCGGATTGTTGGTCACCGCCACGCCGATGGTGGGGGTGGTCAGCCGCAGCGCCCGCCGCACGATCCGGGCCTCCCAGCTACCCGCGGGAACGGCGTCAGGCGTGCCGGACCCCAGCGTGTTGCTCATCCCCCAATCTGAAATCGACTTTTGCCACACGAAGTTGGGGTCGCTCACGAACGCGGCGTTCGTCGATGCCTCCAGGAAATTTCCACAGACCCCGTCGGCGCTGTTGTTCTCCAGACCGTCGGACTCGAACGTGATGGTCTGCGCCGTCGTTGTGCCGGTCAGTCCGACCTGATTCAAGATGCGACAGAGCGAATCCGACAGCGGCGTACGGCCATTGAAGGCTGGATCCGGGGTGCGATTAGGATCCGTCTTGTAGCCCTCGAGCAGCGTAACGAGCGCGTTATACTGAGCAGCGTTATTCCGGTTGCCAAAGTCACAGAAGTTATTGGTGACGCCCGCAACCGATGTTGCTTGCGATATGAAGCAAAGAGGTACCGTCGCGGGGCAGGTGCAGTCAGCCGCCGTTCGGGGCCAGACTTGAATGGCGTTGTCCTGGTCGAGGGGCCCCGCCGTGCCGGCGCCGAGCCTGAAGTCCCATATCGCGTAGGCCCGATCGACCGTCGTATCCGCCGTGTCCTTGAGCTGAACGACGGAGATCGCGTGGTCGAGCGCGTCCGTCCAGCGGGTGGCGGTTCCGACGGTCACGGTCGACATGCTGCCCGTTCGGTCGAGCAGGATGATAGAGAACTCCGAGGGTGCGGCGTTGGCGGTCGCGGCAGAGGTCGCGATTCCAATCGCGGTGATGACGGACAGCCAACGGACCATTTGGATTGGTATCATGTGGGATCCTTTCGTGTCATTTCGTTCGCTTCAGCGCTTCATTCGCTTGATTCGATTCGGTTGGATTCGATTCGTAAGCTGTTCGGTGGTCGCTCAAGGCGCGAAGACCCTCACCGGTGGCAGTATTCCGGGAACGCTGGTGGGATCTCCACCCACGAACCCGGCGGCACCCGGCGAGCGAAAACCGAGACCGAGCTGGCCGTCAGCGTTCAGGCCCCAGCAGCGGATCTCTCCTGTGTTGAGGAGCGCGCAGGTATGAGAGACGCCGGTGGCGAAGGCCGTGGCGTAGACGGGAGCGCCGCTGCCATCCACGCCGAGATCGATGGGCAGCGCGGAGTTGGGCGGTGCGCTCGCGCCCACGGGGTGCGTGTAAGGTAGGCCGAGCTGTGCCACCTCGTTGAGGCCGACACAGCGCAGGGCTCGGTTGTAGAGAAGGACGCAGGTGTGCTCGGCACCGCAGCCGAGCTGGACGATCGGAAAGGCCCAGGAGGTCGAAGGCCACTGGGTGCCGAGCGCCAGAGGGTCGTCCTCCGTGTACCCGACGCCGAGGCTTCCGTCGCCGTTGTAGCCCCAACACCTCTGCAGGCTCCCCAAGGCTGGGCTCTCGTCCTGGACGCAGGTATGACGGCCCCCGGCCGTGATGGCGACCAGCGGGCCGCCGCTGAAGGGGAGAAAACTGATCGTCCCGGCGGTGATCGGAAGCTCGTCGTCACCGATATTGTTGGTGTGCCCCAAGCCCAGCTCGCCGTCGTGGTTGGCGCCCCAGCAGCGCACCTCGTCGGTCTCGAGCAACGCACAGCTATGATCGCCCGCGATGGCCAGGCCCTTTGGTGTTCCGCCGACCAGAACCTCGGCCTGGTCGGCTGTCGGAAGCTCGTCGTCGCCAATGTTGTTGGTGTGTCCGAGGCCCAGCTGCCCGAAGTCGTTGCGGCCCCAACAGCGAACGCTATCGTCGCCGAGGATCACGCAGGTGCTGTCCCCGCCCGCGGCGAGAAGCTTGACCGGAGGACCGAGGGGCACCTTCGAGGCAGCCGCCGTGGGCAACTCGTCGTCGCCGATGTCGTTCGCGTGGCCAAGGCCGAGCTGTCCGTAGGTGTTTTCGCCCCAGCACTGCAGCGAGCCGTCGACCATCAGCGCACACGTGTGGCGATACCCCGCCGCCAAGAACGCCGCCTTGCCGCCAAGCTCGAGGGGGCCGAGCTGGTAAGGCGGGCGGGCGGAGAGCTCCTCGTGGTTTCCAAGGCCGAGCTGGCCATGGTCGTTGGCCCCCCAGCAGCGCACTCTGCCGGTTCGCAGCAGCGCACAGCTATGGGCAGCCCCGGTGGCGAGCTGGACCACGACCGAGGGTGAGCAGT
>JADGRC010000296.1 GCA_017881245.1 Pseudomonadota bacterium | reverse complement strand
GCTCGGCGCGGCGTCTGGTTTTGCCCAGGGCGGTCTCTTTCAAATGTGCAGTTCGGCCGGAGGCTTGGCCGCTGGCGATCTGACCGGCGACGGCCGGCCCGACATCGCCTGCAACGGCGAAGGAGGCGTGAGTGTCTATCCCAACCTGGGCGGCCTCCGTTTCGGGGATCCCGTGGTTCTCGCGGGGTTCGGGGTCGTCACGGCCGTCGCCGACTTTGATCACGACGGGGATTCGGACGTGATCGCCGACGGGGGGCCGGTCGTGTTTTTCAACGAAGCCGGTTCGCTCCCGAAGGCCCAGGGCCGCCGCAGCGCTGGGCCGCAAGACCAGGCGGTGGCGGTTGGGGACCTGGACGGAGACGGCGTCCTGGACATCGTCGCCGCCGCTACTGGCGGCGCCCAGACGTACCTCGGGCGCGCCGACGGCACCTTTGGTTCCGTTTTTCAGATGACCGATGTGGCGTCCATCTATCCGCCGGTGCTCGGTGATTCGGACGGCGATGGTCGGCTGGATCTGATCGTGTCGTACCCCGAGCCGGCGGGACGAATCGGCATTGCCCGGAACGACGGAACGGGACGATTCGGGGAGCCGATTACCTACGCGACTGGGCCGTACCCGGCGTTCGCCGAGGCGGTCGATCTGAACCGTGATGGCAAGCCAGATATCGTGGCCCGGATCGCCGGTGGGGTGTCGGTCCTGATCAACGACGGTCAGGGCCGTTTCCCGTCCCACATCGACCATGACCTGGGCGACATGCGGGCAATGGTGACCGGTGATCTGGACGGGGACGGCATGCCCGATATCGTAGTCACTGGTCCGGATGGTGTGTTCGTGTTGCGGAACCGGGGAGACGGCACGTTCTCGCCGGATGCGGCGCTACAACCGGGCGGTCTGGTGGTCACGCTGGTCGATCTGAACGGCGACGGACGGGCGGAGATCGCCCTCGGTGGATTGGGTGACGTGGTCGTCCACCTGAACAACGGTGACGGGACCTTCGGAGACCTGGCCGCTGTGGTGGGGCGGCGGCCGGAACTGCGCGACGACCCGCTGGATCCGGTGGGTGTACTCGCGGGCGATCTCAACCACGATGGCCGCGCTGATCTGGTCGCCTTCTATAGAACATCGAATGGCATGAACGCGGTCAGAACGTACTTCAGCGATGGGACGGGCACCCTGTGGCGAGGTGATATCTACGCCCTTGCCCCATCGCCGGGCGAAATGTTGTTCGGCGATCTGAACGACGACGGGCGGCCGGACATCGTCTTGCCGGGGCGCTGACATACCGTCAGGCAAACGGCCGGTCGCGCGTGCTTTCATGGAGCACGTCGTCGTCGAAGGTTTCCGCTCCAGCGCCTGGCGTTGGCCTACGATTCCGAACCAGCATGACCGCCCACGAATACCTCGCAGCCTTTCTCACTCTCGGGTCAATCGACAACCTCGGCGATCGGGCGGCCTCCGCGGAATTCCGGTTGGCATTGTACGAGGCGCTCGGCGCCACACAGGTGTCGCTCAGCCCCCCGTACCACCCGTTGCTGCGGGACTTGTTCGAGCGCGAACTGCGCTACCGGCTCAGCGACGACGACGAAGGCCCCTCTGTGCCAACGTGAGTGAGACAGCTCGACCCCCGGAAATCAGTGTAGAGGGTGACCAAGGGATCGATCATGAACGCGGTAGCAGAAGTTCCAGGCCTCGCAGAAAATGTCGAGGTGTCGGCCAAGGCTCGGCGACGGCAGTTCACGGCTAAGTACAAGCGGGAGATCCTGCGGAGAGCGGACGCCTGCACGAAGCCGGGTGAGATCGGTGCCCTCCTACGATCGGAGGGCCCGTACTCGTCGCACCTCGCCGTGTGGCGCAAGGCTTCGGAGCGCGGTGAGCTCGCGGAGCTGGCGCCGAAGAAACGCGGCCGCAAGGCCGCACTGCCAGATTCTCGAGATCGCGAGATCGGCGATCTGCGACGACAGCTCGCGCGGGCGACTTGGCGGGCCGAGCGCGCGGAGGCGCTGGTTGAAGTCCAAAAAAAAGTCGCGCTGTTGCTGGGGACCCCGTTCGAGAGCGAGAAGTCATGATCGCCACGGTCACCGAGGTCGGCCCGAATCTGGGCGTGGCCCCGACCTGCGCTGCTCTCGGGCTGCCACGCGAGACGTACTACCGACGACAACGACCGAAGATCAGCGGGTGCCGCCGACCATCGCCGAGGGCGCTCGGCTCCGACGAGCGCGCCCAGGTCTTGGCGCTGTTGCACGAGCCGCGCTTCGTGGATCTGGCACCGGCGCAGATCTACGCCACCCTCCTCGACGAAGGACGGTTCCTCTGCTCGCTCCGCACGATGTACCGGATCCTCGCGGCGAATCGCGAAGTCCGTGAGCGACGCAACCTCCTGCGGCACCCCGAGCACAAGAAGCCCGAGTTGCTGGCGACCGGCCCCAACCAGGTCTGGAGTTGGGACATCACGAAGCTCCTCGGACCGACGAAGTGGAGCTACTTTTACCTGTACGTGATCCTCGATATTTTCAGTCGCTACGTCGTCGGCTGGATGGTCGCCGACGGGGAGAGCGCCGCGCTCGCCGGCAAACTGATCGAAGAAACCTGCACCCGGCAGAACATCCAGCCTGGCCAGCTCACCCTTCACGCCGATCGCGGCTCGTCGATGACGTCGAAGCCGGTCGCCTTCCTGCTCGCCGATCTGGGCGTCACCAAGACCCATTCCCGACCTCACGTCTCCGACGACAACCCGTTCTCTGAGGCGCACTTCAAGACGCTCAAGTACAGGCCCGATTTTCCAGAGCGCTTCGGCTCCCGCGAACACGCACGAGCCCACTGCCAGGACCTTATTCCTTGGTACAACACCGAGCACCACCACGTCGGGCTGGGCCTTCTCACGCCTCACGATG
This sequence comes from Pseudomonadota bacterium, assembly GCA_017881245.1. Lineage (GTDB taxonomy): Bacteria > Myxococcota_A > Polyangia > Fen-1088 > Fen-1088 > FEN-1088. The sequence goes on along the minus strand of JADGRC010000296.1, from coordinate 1,146 downwards.
TCCACTACGGCCTGGCGGCACAGCGGGTTGAAGCTCGTGCCCGCGTCCTCGCCGCCGCACACGCAAATCATCCTGAGCGCTTTCCAGCTGGCCCTCCGCGCCCACCAGCTCAGCCCACCGCCGTCTGGATCAACCAACCCAAGTCGTCGCCGCCAGAGAACGAGGAGGCTCAACAGTAAATTCGCGAACGAGCTGTCTCATCCTTGTTGACACCTTCCGCTCGTTGAACAAATGTCTTGCCTATTCCGACGTCCGATGAAGCCAATAGTCTCATTGCGCCGGTAGCGCGTACGCACTTGAGCCAACCAGTGTTGAGATCTGTCAGGATGAATGTTTCTGGAGTTTTTAGCAGCGTGGAATCCGCGACCATCACGAACGAACTGGATCCGAATCCGCCCCAGTCGCCCATCAGAGCGTCGGATATGGATCTTCGAAAGCCAAGTGCGGCCAATTTCTCTGAATCTCGTCCAATGATGGAAACACCGTCTGTCAGCCGGATGTGGGACGTGTCTGCGTGGAAGTGACGTAAGTTGGTCACAACGCGAGTAACCCATTCCGGCGAGGACAGCTCAGCGAAGAAATCCGCGCAAACCGTGTCAAGCACTTCTGGCTCGAGCGTCACACTGGGAACTCTGGCGAAGTAGGAGAAGACAAGCTGCAGGGCGAGTCGCTGAACCTGGTCCGTGCCATAGTGGATGCGAACGAGGTCAATTTCCTCGAGACTTTTCTTGAGGTCTGTGAAGCCCGAAACGGACTCGATCGTACGGTCTTTCATTGTGTCGTAGAGGGCAGTACCCCGGAACGTCGATACGTCAACTCCCGGCGACGACTCCGCAATAGATCGGATCAGCGCACCTAGGGCATCCCTCATTCGATCCATAGGCATGTTCAAGAGAACCTCATTTTTGACGGGGCGTGTCCCGCTTATTGCTGGAAACCGAGCAGCGTCTGTTCTATTGCTACGCCAGGTTGACCTGGGGCTCAAGGGCGACGTTGCGGGCGTCGTGAGTGCGCAAAGGACGACACGGGCGAGCAGGTGGTCCGGCCGGCGATGCTGCCGACGGTTGGTCGTTGCGCAAACGCAGCGCGACGTTCCGCAGCAGCCGCTTCCCGCGCCTGGCGTCGCCGCAGCCGTAAGCCTGGCGC
>JADGRC010000295.1 GCA_017881245.1 Pseudomonadota bacterium | reverse complement strand
ATCGGCGAAGAAAAGAAAGGAGCCTGACAATAGATGGCGAACCGAGCGCGTACTATCCGAAACCCCAGCCGAACTGATCGCGACCCGACGGGCGTCTCCATCTTCCTTCGAAGACGTCATCAGGCTGCGCGATGGTAGTAGTGGAGCAGGCCCCCAAGCCGCCGCTGGCACGACACCGCGGCGGCTGGCGGTCCCGTCGGTGGCGGCGTGATCAGCCGGTTCCCGAGCCCTTGGTGATTTCGCGGATCTAATCAGATGATACGGACGCAACGGAGCTACGCATGGCTCTGAAGGAGCGGGAGTGGGGAACGAGAACGTGAGGCGCGGGTCTTTGGCATCCTACTTGCCACTACTACTGGAGGTTATCGTGTGCCAACGTGGAACTCTCATTGCCTCCGTGGCTGGGCTTTTGGTCGTCGCCCTAGGCGCGTCGGCAGCGGCACAAACGATCGCGGTCAAGGCTGGTATTAATTCAAGCAACATTACCGAAAGCCCGCAACTCCCTGGGGACACCCTGCAGCCCAACACCGGGGTGATGGCCGGCGTGTCTTTGACTGCGCCAATGGGCAGGCACTCGGCTCTGCAAATCGAAGGGCTCTTCAGTCGGAAAGGCAATACCCTTATCAATGGCGAGGCCGGTATTGATTCGAAATTGACGATTGACTACCTCGAGATTCCCGTGCTCGCCAGCATCCACGTCATTTCTGGCCCACCGATAATCGTCCGGGTCAACGTGGGGCCGGCCTTTGGTTTCAAGCTGCATCGTAAGGAAACCGGTTTCGGCAACGCGCTGCCTGAAGACCAACAAATCAAGACTAAAGGCTTTGATCTGGGCATCGCCTTCGGCGCGGAAGTCGAGCACAAGGCGCTGATCGTCGGTGCGCGCTACACGCTCGGCACCTCGAACATCTTCGATGACGACCCGGCCATCTATGGGGTCGACAAGCTGACGAACCGGGTGTTCGCTGTTTACGGTGGATGGCTCCTCCACAAGTGAGGGATTCGCCTGGCCTCAGCCCAACGCGCGCAGGCCGGCGCTAACAGCGGGCACCGACTTCATTTGATGTACGATACCGGCGCAAAGGACACAGCAAGTGATGAAAGTGAACAGCAGGTCTTTGACACCCTACGTTGTCCTCATGTGGACAGCGATCACGCTGGTGTTCGTCGCAACAGCGCCCGTTGGAGGTTCGCCTGGCGGGCCTGACGGTCAATTTCAGACTCAGAATGGTTCTCGGCGTCGCACACCTCCCCCGCCGCAGTCCCCGCCAACCGTGATCTCAATCGCGATCAGTGGCACGGCGGCGTTGACGGCTGTCGGTCAGACCAGTTCACTGACAGCGACCGCGACCCTCACCGATGGCACGACCCAGAACGTGACCAACTCCTCGACATGGGCGTCATCGAGTTCCGCTGTGGCCACGGTTTCCAGCGCCGGTCTGGTCACAGCCGTCACCGCCGGTACGGCGACCATGACAGCGACATATCAGGGAAAAGCCGGCACGCTCGGCATAACCGTGTCAAACACGCCCCGGGGACCCGGAAATGCGCATGATCGCGTGGGCTTCGTATGAGAAACTCGTAGGTTTCACTGATGCCACGCTCGATCTGTGGAAATCACGGGGCGTCGACGGTTTTGTCGTCCAGACGAGGTATCTGGACGAGATCGGCGGGATCGAGAACTGGACGGGCGACCCAAACGATCCGCTCAATGTCACCATCATCGAAGGCGCAGACGTCCACGAAAGACAGCGCACGCTGAGAGACAACCAGTTCGCCCAGCGCTGCCACGCTCGCGGTCTCACGGCGTACTTGGGGTTCTACCTCTCGAATTACCAGAACCTGAGCACGCCGCTCAAAGTGTGGAACGACGATGCCGGGTGGGCGCAAATCATCCCGATCGTGCGCGGCGTCGCGGGCGCGGCGAAGCTCCTCGGGATGGACGGGATTGCCACCGACTCCGAGAATTACCGCGACGACAGTCAGACGTGGAACTGGGATTATCCGGGCGTCACCCAGACCGAGGCGACCGTTCGTGCGCTTGCCCGTCAGCGGGGCCGCCAGTTCATGGATGCCGTCCTGGCGGGATTCCCGAACGTCGAGATCGTCAACTACCGGCTGGAGGTCCCCGGCTCCTGGGAGGAGAAGGTCCAGCAGCAGGTCAACCATGTCGTGGGAATCTGGGACAAGAGCGTGTTCCCCGACTTCTGGGGCGGGATCGTGGACGCCGGAGGCTTCTCCGCGATCCACTTCTTTGACCCGATTTTCTACAAGTCCTGGCAGGTCGGCTCGGGTTGGGATGAGGCACTCGACTACAACCTCAAAGGCGTGCGCGGCACGCTCTCCAAGCGGTGGGCGAACTGGGATTATGCATCGACGCGGTTTTTTCTCTCGCCCTTCGCCTGGATCGACCCGGGCCCGAGCGCCGGTTCGTTCGACGACGCGCGCCCGCCCGACTACGTGGCCGCGCAGCTCAACGCCTTCCACAAGTGGGGCGAGGGCAACATGTTCGGGCTTTACACCCAGCATATCGACGACTTCGACTACACGCCCTACGTTCCGGCCATGCAGGCGGCCAGCACGCCGGATGCTGTCAACGCTGCCTCTCTGCGTGAATCGATCGACGCCGCGTTCGGCTCGAACGGACGCCTGTCCGTCGTCGAGCGCACGGGCGGGCTCCCGATCGTCGGCGAGGGGACGTTGAACACCGACCCCGCGTTGACCAGGACAGACTTCAGTCCTCCCTCTCTGCGACTCGAGCGCGTCGCAGACGGTCTGCGTGAACCGACCGACGCCGCGTTCACCCCGGACGGACGTCTGTTCATCGCCGAACGCGAGGGCCGGATCCGGATCGTGCATGACGGCAGCTTGAATACCGACCCCGCGCTGACGCTCGACGATGTGTGGAGCGCTGGCGGCAATGGACTGCTCGCGATCGCGATTGATCCGCAGTTCGAACGCACCCACTTCGTCTATGTCATCTACACCGCCGCGTCGCGCTCGGGCGAGCCGACGTTTCGTCTGGCCCGATTCCGCGACGTGAAGGGCACGCTGGGCGACCGTGCCGTGCTGCTCGACGCGGTGCCGGCCGCGCGGACGGGTGCCGCCGCGTCTCTGCGGTTCGGACCCGATGGGAAACTGTATGCCGCGTTCGATGCGGGTGGGGATCCACGCCGGATCGGCGACCTCGGCTCGTACAACGGCAAGATTCTTCGACTGAACGGAGACGGCAGCACGCCGTCCGATCAGCCGGTCGCGACGCCGGTGTACGCGTATGGCTACAGCGCCCCGCGCGGGCTCGACTGGCAATTCGGAACGCGCGCATTGTGGGTCGCCGGACGCGACCTTCAGGATGTGGGTCGGCTACGCATCGTTGTGCCGGGTGAAGTCAGGTCGATGTTTCGCGCGGAAAGCATGTCCGGCGTGCTCCCGCGGGCCGCGAATCCTTCAGCGATGGCGTTCTATCGGGGCGATCTCATCCAGTCGCTTAGCGGGGACCTGCTCGTGGCCGGCGGCGACGAACCGGCCATCACCCGCATCCGGTTCGAGAGCGGGAACCCAGTTCGCATTACCTTGATGGAGCCTCTGCTCGAGAACGTGGGCGGCGTCATCCGCACGCTCGTCGTCAGCCCCGAAGGGGCGATCTACTTCTGCGTGAACGACGAATTGAGGCGGTTGGTTGCGGGCCGTTCACGCTGAGCCGTCGCGGGCCAGCGTCGCTGGCTTACTCGTGTGGAACCTCGACGTGAACGAGTTCGGGCTCCTGGCGGGGCTGTATGGATCAACCCGCCCGCGAAGAAATCGACCGCTCAGGATGCCCCAGGATTGACGATCGCCGCCTCGCACGACTTGAGGGTCGACCGGATTTCCGACTCGTTCGATCGGATGGGCTCCTTGATCATCGGAACCGGCGCGACTCTAATTACCGCGCCCTCGGTGTCTCAATGTCATTGACAGGTTCCGCTGTTCGTAAGCTCTTGCCTAGTAGACGCTTGGCGACTGTTCGGGAAGTATCTGCGTGAGCCACAACGCCTGAACGATCGACCTACCGAATGCCAATCCCGTTCACAATCCTCTCAGCTTCAGCCTTTGTGAAATTGCCGGTGATCACTGCCGACTTGCTGACCGGTTCCATTACAACCGGGGCCATGACCACATCCCCGTCAATAAGGATAGCCATCGGTCTGCCGACGTGGCTCGCCGTAGCCTGGCGCATCTTTTCCGTGCCTGCCGCATTGAACTGCACGCGGACGCCGAAACGTGACGGCTTGTCGCCCTGGACGACGCTACTTTGCGCGATATCCTCATTCGTGACAACGGTCTCTTCGTGAAGGTAGACCACCCGGTCCGAACCCGCTATCCGCGCCTCAGGTAGACCAGCGGTCGGGTGATCTTCCGCCAACCGCACTTCAAATCGAATGGCCGCCTGCAGAGTCGCGCCTCCCTGTGACCAGATGTGAGAACCAACGGCCACGAGGCCAACGACGATCACCGCGACGGTGACCACGAGGGCGACGGGTGTGCGAAACGATGCAGATGGCGGCGTGGTGACGTCAGATGCCTCGGCGACGACCGCTTGACGGAGCCGATCGCGCTCCTCCTCAAGTCGGTGTGGTTCGTGGCAAAGCGGATCGGCGTCCCGCAAGAGGTCTCTAACGGTCTTCATGGCTCTCTCCCATCTGAGGTCTGAGGGCGCGGGCCAGATCGCGGCGGCCTATGGAAAGATGCCACCGAACGGTGATTGCGCTGATGCCAAGAAGCAACGCGATCGCCGAGATCGTCAGCCCTTCGAGTTCGTGCATGACGACGACGGCGCGACGGCGCGGCGTCAACGTGTCGAGCGCACGCCACACGGTGGCTCGTGCCACCAAGACGGCTTCCTGGTCGTTGTTTACACTGGTGGAGGGGCTCATTTCTCGGTCGTGGCGCTTGCGAACAGCCGTCTTGCGCCACTGATCGCGACGAATATTGATGAGCACCCGGACAAGCCATGCTTCCTCGCTCGCCAATCCGAGTGGAACGGACGTTTGGCAGCGGGCTGCCTTGAGGAATGTCTCCTGCACGAGGTCCAGTGCGTCATCGGCGTTTGGAGTCAGGCGCCGTGCCAGGCGGTACAACCGGTCGTGATGGGCATCGAATAGGGCGGCCAGCCGATCGGCCGGATTGCCCGGCAAGGCGACTGGGAGGACACGGGCCATTGGCAGTGCGTTCATACCTCACTAAACGGCCGACGACCCAATTATGTTGGCGTGCGTCCGAAAACGAGGCTGGGGGCGAGTCCCAGCCTGACACGCTACTCGGCGCAGCGAAACGCAGGATCCCGCGTCGGAAACGCCTTTATCACTTGGGGCGTGAAGCCTGCGGGCTCTGGATAGGTCCTGACGCCGCAGTGTTGATCAGCGGCATCGAACCGGTCCACTGCGCTCATACGTGGAGCACAGGTAGACGACGGCCTTTCCGGCCGCACCAATGCGTCGGGCCAAGCCGTCTTGCGTCAGTCGTAGCCGACAACGGAGGATTCGCAGTTGCTGATCGTAATTGTTCGGGATCACTGGCAGGGGAGCGAGACACGCTTTTTGCCCGCCGAACTGCCGATAGTGGGTGGCCATGAACCGTTCGGCGGTGGCCCGCGTCGCAAATCGCTGGGGCCGACCGAACACCGACCTCACAGAGAAGTGCACGTCGAGTCTGCCCGTCCGGACGGCGGCGTGCAGCGTTCGGAATTGGACGTGGAACTCGCTGGCCAGCTGGGCGAGGGGCAGCAACTCGGTCTGTCGCGCCTGATGCGCAACCACCGCTCAAGCCCGTAGCAGCATCGGCACCGGCACGCGGCGTAGCCCGCTGTCCCACATGCGAAACGTATTGAGGGGCACGGACATCAGCGCGGCAAATTCGTGTTGTGAGAGATCGGCGGCACGACGCAATTCGTGCAACTCGCGCATAGCGTGAACACGATGCCACGTGAGACGGGTACCGTAAAGCGACCTCCGGCATTTCAGGCCGGTGATCACAGACAATCTTGTCGCCACGTGGAAACAGCGGTTCGATCGTAGCGTTCAAAATGCTGAGGGAAACGCGCGATCGCCAACATCGCGTGATGTTGGCGCAATCTCGCGCGACCGGTCACTTTTTTCGATGAAGCTTCGCCTCGGAAGTTCTCGCGGAGGAGAATGGGCGAATTCCTTAGGAAATGGCGCGCCCGGCAGGACTCGAACCTGCGACCCCCGGCTTAGAAGGCCCGTTGTCTGTGATGCTCAAAAGTGGCCCACATTTGCGGATCTTGCGAGGGCAAACGGTCATATCAAGACAGTTATATTTGAGGCACGGTGCGCAGGGCCTTCGCATCAGATCAGGCGCATATCTGTGGATTGTCGGGCCGATCCAGAAAAAGGTGATAAGCGATCGGCCTGTGAAGCGGCCGAGCCCTACCGTTTCGCGCCAGATTTCGCGCCTGACAGTAGGCCTCCTGGTCCGTGCGGCGCGCCGGTCGGCGTCAGTCCGCACATGGGACTTCACTTGGCCTGGCACCAGAGCGATGGTGTGAGCACCGATCTGGGAGGCGCGAGGTCGCCCGACCGGGGGAGGGCCACAACGATGCGCGGACGACGAAATCCCCGCTTGGATCTGACCCCGACGCCGGACGGTACCCCGCTGACCGTCGACACGATGGCGCGTGCCTGCTTGGAAGACTGCGTGCTGCAGCGCTATCGGACGATGAACACGGCCCGGTCCCGCGTCGAGCACTTGCGCGGGTTCCTGGGCGGGTGAGCGGCTCGCCACATACCTCCAGGCGCCGCCCGCCGCCGCCGTGTCGGTGCGGCGGTAATCGCGCGCGGTGCCGCGCTGACAGGGATCGACGCGCATCACCGAACCGGAGCCCTGCCGGCCCCTCACCGTCGCGGCTTGGCCGCCCCTCGCACCCAATTGGCGCACGTTTGCTAACATGAGTGCGAGGGAGGCGACGATGTCCAAGGGCACCGGGATGAAGAAAGAGCAGAAGAAACCCAAGAAGAAAGGCTAACCGCGTCGCGGGGGACGCGACGAGAGGCCCGATCAATGAGGAGGGCTTTTCTATTCGAGGAGCACCGATGGTGGACGATGATGTGAAGGTCGAGTTGGAACGGCTCCGGGCGGAGAACGAGCGCCTGACGAACCGGAATACACGCGGCGTGTCGCTGAAGGTCAGTGCGAAGGGCGGCGTGTCAGTCTATGGCCACGTTCGCGGCGGCGCTCAGAACAGCAAGAGCGGGCGCCCGTTTTGAAATCTTGAATAATTGCAAACAGGTTGCTGACGCGGTTCGCTTCTCGCTGCTCGAGTCGGCGGCAGAGTGTGACGACAACCCGCCTGTCAGCGCGCCCAGAATTGTTGAGCGCGAAACTCCTTTCAAATGTGAACATGGTTTCGATAGGGGCCGCTCTCGTGTGGGCACCCTGAAAACCGAGGGGAATAGACGATGAACCTGAAATTAGCACGTCAGCGCGCCGCCGATCTCTGCACCGAACTGGTGCTCGTCTCTAAACAGATGAGCGCGATACAGATGAGCGCGATCAGTGTGGACGCGCTCGGAGCAAAGCGGGCGCCCGCCGACCCTGAGCGCCAAGAATTTCTTACACTCACGCAGCGGAGGGACAATCTCCTCAGCGCGCAGATCCAAAACAACGTCGCGCTTCGCGCGGCCGAAGATGCCAACAAGGCCGAGCAGTGCTCGGAACCCGTCAAAGGCGCGTAACCGGGCCGACGAGCTGCCCTCTCGGGCCACGTTCGGTGAAGCCAGATGATCATGATGGACCAGAACGGAAACACATACGCGGATCGCGAACTTCGGTGTATCGATTGCGGCGGCGGCTTCGTCCTGATCGCAGGGGAGTAGGAGTTTTTCACCAGAAACGGTCTCGCCGACCCGAAGAGGTGCAAGCCGTGCCGAGCGGGAGCAGGCGGCCTCGTCGTCGAGATTACGGACGAACCGATTCGAGGGGTGAGGCCCAAGGAAAGATGGTCACGGGCCCGGCGATCGCCCGCCACGATCGAGTGCGACGGCGCGGCTGACTGGATCAACGCCAACCAGCTTGGCCGCCGCCTCACGCTCCGGTCGCCGAGCCGAGGGTAGGGCCGGCAGACGGCGGATCGTCGTTAGGTCGTTCAAGGTAAGGGCCGCGAACGCGCGAGAAGAGGGGACAGTTCAGGGACAGCGAGCTTGTAAATGACTGAGCGCTAATAGGTTTACTGCGGCGCACAGGATGAAAAACCCCGTGCGCCTGGCGGCGCCTCAGACTCGGATCCTCTAATCCTCCGGCGCGCTGTCCTCGAGCTTGAGTCCTGGTGTCCCCACGAGGTCTATCTGGACCTCCCCGTAATGTCCCAAAACACAGCCGAAACTGTCGAAGCGGCCCGACCCGTGGGGTCAGGCCGCGCGGTCGTAATAATTGAGGAGTCCACCGAGACGCTGGCGACGGAGAATCCCACCCACGTGCTGCAGCGGAGGTGCGCGATCGACGAGCTCGTTTCCGAGCCCCTGGTGATGGCGCTTGGGATAGTAGTGCTCGACGAACTCAGCCGGCGTGCGCCGGAGGTGGCGTTCGCCGAACGGCGTCACCCGATCGAGACATGCGTTTCGGATCGACCGCACGAATCGCTCGCCGTACGCATTCGGGTCGGGCGCCCGGTCAGGCGTCTGCATCACCCGGATTCCCGTATCGCTCAGGAGCCGGCGAACAGGCGTGCTCCCCGTGGCGTCCCGGTCACCGATCAGGACGCGGTGGCCCACCAGCACGCCCTCATCCGGAGCGGTCAGCGTCCGGGCCACTTGGCGCAGGAATAGGTCGTTGGGATGCGGCGTCGAGCCGACGACGTGCACGCGTCGCGAGGCCAGGTCGATCACCAACACCGTGCAGTCCGTCACCAGGCCTCGCCAGGTCCTCACCTCCGTCGTGAAGAAATCCGCCCCGGCGATTGCGCCCCAATGCGCTTGCAGACACGTCTACCACGACGTCAGTCGCTCCGGCGCCGGGGCAATCCCCTGGGCCTTCAGGATGCGGGCAACCGTCGATCGCCCCACCCGATGCAACCGCGCACGCCCCAGCGGTTCAGCCCGCGGACCGCCAACCGGCGTCGCTGGTCATCCGTCAGGCGCAGCCGGCCGCCGCCCAGCTGTGCCTGCAGGGTCCGGCTCTCTTCGATCACGTACGCCATCGCCTCCGCCTAATGGTGGTTCAACCAGCCGGCCAAGGCCGCGAGCAGAAACCGCACGGACGTCACGTCAACCACGGGGGGCACCATGACAGAGGCCGTGCTTCGAACCTCTCGGCCAGCTCGGCGGAGTGGTGGAACACGACAGGCCTATCCCCCCAGCTTCCATTTGCTTCACGAGCGCTGATGGCGCATCCTCGGGATCATGGCCGCCGCACGAAAGCACGCTCCGCCGAACCCCACAGCGTTTCTCCCGATGTCTCGCGCCGAGATGACGGCGCGCGGCTGGAACGAACTGGATGTGCTCCTCATCACGGGTGACGCCTACGTGGACCACCCGTCGTTTGGCGCGGCGCTCGTCGGGCGCGTGCTGGAGGCGAAGGGCTATCGCGTGGGCATCATCGCGCAGCCGGATTGGAGGAACGACGAATCCATACTAGCCATGGGCCCGCCGCGCCTGTTCGTCGGTGTGACGGCGGGCAACCTGTATTCGATGGTCTCGAACTACACCGCTGCGCGACACAGGCGGAAGGAGGATGCGTACAGCGAGGGTGGCGTGCCCGGCAAACGTCCAAACCATGCGGCGGTGGTCTACTCGCAGATGGCGAAGCGGGCGTTTCCAGGCGTGCCCGTGGTGCT
>JADGRC010000294.1 GCA_017881245.1 Pseudomonadota bacterium | reverse complement strand
CGACCGACGGTTACGCCGTTGGCGGCGTTGGTATCAAGCTGCAAATCGCGCCGGGTGTCACGATCAACACCGTCAACTGGACGATCAACAATCCGGGCCGCGGGTTCACGCAGTCGGGCTCGGTCAACGAGCAGTTCAGCAACACGATCTCGTTCCAGGTCGGGGGGCTGCCGGCGGGCGGCGGGTACACCATCACGCTCAGCGCGGTGTCGGTCGATGGGGCGTTCTCCTGCACCGGCTCGTCCGCGCCCTTCACCGTCTCGCCCGGGACCACGACCAGCGTCGGGGTCACGCTGAGCTGCGTGACCGGAGCGGCGGACGCGGGAACGATCGTCGTCACGGGGACGACGCAGATCTGCGCGAACGTCAACGCGCTCTCGGCCGCGCCGCTCGAGACCGCGGTCAACACCTCGATCGCGCTTTCGGCGACGGCGTCGGCCGGGTCGGTCACGCCGACGTTCGCCTGGGCGGCGACCGCGGGGACGTTCGACAGCGCGACCAGCGCAACGCCGATCTTTACTTGTCCAGCGACGCCAGCGATGGTCGTCATCACGGTGACGGCGTCCCCCAGCGCGCCCGGTTGCCCGACGACGTCGTCGCAATCGGTGACGGTGACCTGCGACACCCTGAACCCGACGTTCACCAACGTCTACGCGAACGTCATCGGGGCGCGTTGCACAGGCTGCCACCGTCCGGGTGGCAGCGGCGTCAACGTGGGCATGCTGGACATGAGCACGCTGGCGCGCGCCTACGCGAACCTGGTCAACGTCAACGGCGCGGGCACCGGCGCGGGAGCGTCGGGGATCACCTGCGCGTCGCTGTCACCGCCGATGGCGCGTGTGAACCCGGGGAGCTCGGGGACCAGCCTGCTCTTCAACAAGGTGAGCAGCAAGATAACGGCGACCATGGCGGCCTGCGGCTCGCCGATGCCGTTGCCGGCGGCGGGCGCCTCGCTGACACAGGCGCAGGTCGATCTCATCCAGAGCTGGATCGACGGCGGCGCGCTCAACAACTGAGGGACTGTCCATCAATTGGACGGTCCTTCAGTGGCCGAGCTGAGGGCTCGGCCGCAGGTAGGGTGAAAACCTCTCAAGATAGGTCCATTTATGGACACATCTTGAGCCGTCGAAGAAGAGGCGCGCACACGTCCGCCGTGCGGCGCGGGCCGTATTCAGGGACATGTGGCTGGTGGCCGCCGCCAGCGCCATACCTGGTGAACGACGGGCGCTGGCCGCCTCGCTGCGCGATGAGCCTGCGCGGTACATCACGTCGGTCTCCGTGACCCCGGCGGGCCGAGCGCTCAGGGTTGCCTTCTACAACCCAGGTGCCCGGGCCCGTGCAACCCACCCTAACACCAGAGCGACTGGCGGCCAAGAAGCGCAAGCGCAAGGGCTTCGGTTGGAAGCGGTGGAGTAGCGCCGTGGTGTACGGAACGTGGGGGCCGGAGACGGAGACGGTTGAAGGTGATGTAGACGGTTGAAGGTTCGGTTGGACAACGCGCCGACCGTCGTCTATCTCAACCACCATGACGACGACATCGGTATCAGATCTGGCGGCGCTCGTTGCGGGGACCGTGCTCGAGCCGGGACAGCCGGGGTATGACCAGGAGGTCGCTGGGTTCAACGCGGCGGTGGTGCACCGGCCTCAGGTGGTGGTGGCAGCGACCTCGACGGCGGACGTGGTGGAGGCGGTACGCTTCGCGAGAGCCCGCGGCTGGCGGGTGGCGGTTCACAGCACCGGGCACGGCGCGCATGTGGCTGTAGAGGCGGGGCTGCTCGTGACCACCAGGCGGCTCGACGGCGTGCAGATCGACGCGGGGCTGCGCGCGGCGACGGCCGGCGCGGGCGCGCGCTGGGGCGGTGTGGTGGCGTCGGCGGCGCCGCACGGGCTCGCGCCGATCGCGGGGTCGTCGCCAAGCGTGGGCGTCGTCGGCTTCCTGCTCGGAGGCGGCATCGGACCGCTGGTGCGCAGTCACGGTTTCGGCGCGGACTACTTGATGGCGGCCACCTTGGTGACGGGCGCCGGTGAGGTGGTGCAGGCCACCGCCGATCAGAACCTGGACCTCCTGTGGGCGCTGCGCGGGGGCAAGCCCGGGCTAGGGATCGTCACCGAGGTGCGGCTGCGGCTGGTGGAGCTGCCTGCCCTCTACGCAGGCTCGCTCTTCTTCGAGGAGGCGCACATCGAGGCGGCGTTGCGGTCGTGGATCGCGTGGACCGCGGAAGCGCCTTCGCAGGTCACGACCAGCGTGGCCGTCGTTCGTTTTCCTGCCGTCGACCTGGTCCCGCCACCGTTTCGGGGCCGCCGGCTGCTCACGCTGCGGTTTGCCTATCCAGGCGACGCGACGGACGGCGCGAGGCTGGCGGCGCCGCTGCGGGCACTGGCCCCCGTCTATCTCGACATGCTGGACGCGTTGCCTATCGCCGACGTCGCGCGGATCTTCAACGACCCGTCCGGCCCGGTTCCGGCCTGGGTCAGCGGCGGAATGCTCGCGAAGGTGGATCAGGACTTCGCGACAGTGTTGGTGCGCCACGTGGGCGCTGGCACCGACGGCCCGTTTCTGGCTGCCGAGGTCCGGCACCTCGGCGAAGCCGCCGCGCGCGATGTTCCGGGCGGTTCGGCGGTGGGCGGCCGAAGCGCGCTCTTCACCTTCGGCCTCATCGGCACGAACCCCACGTCCTTCGCGACGACCTTGCCCGACGCCGAAGCACGCCTGGTAAGCGAGCTCGGCCGCTGGCTCTCGCCGGAGGCGAACGGAAATTTCGCCGCCCACCCCGGAGTGCGGCGAACGGTCACAGCCATCGTGCCTGCCCCCGTACGCGCCAAGCTTGCCGACCTCCGCCGCCGTCACGACCCCGACGGACTGTTCGGTTGACGGCCCGGACGGCCGGACTTCGGACATCGGACTGCGGACTTCGGACCTCCGACCTCGGGGACTTCTCTCAGGTCACTTGACGTCCGAGGCCCGAGGTCCGGTTGCCTAACTGATTTGGGGGGTAGCCCACGCAACCCGCAATGCCCGGAACCGATAACCTCTCAGGAAGCCAGGAAAGGACAAGCAGTACTACCAACAGGACAGGCGCACCTCGCGCGGCGCCATCGACTCTCCGCGGATCGCCAGCCGCCGCAGCGCGAGCTTGGCGATTTCTTCACGGGGCTCGCCCCATCAGCGGTTGACTATCAATCCATGATGAAACACCGTAAGGGGGTGAACATGAGAAGTCTTGAAACCCTTGGCATCAGTTGTTTGGCCGTTGTTCTTGCCGCTTGCTTGCCGGCGGAGGACGCTGCAAACGACAACTCGATCGGTAACCCCAAAACTCTCCATGCGCCATCGACTGAAGCGCAAGCGTCTGCGGCCACGCTCGACGACTGTATCGATGCCCAAGTCGTTCAGAGTGGCAATTCTCCCGACGCAGTGACGGAGCTCACCTGCGTGGGTTCTGGCGAATGTCCTGTCGGGTCTTCTCCAGATCTGTCCCGTGTTGCGACGCTCAAGAACCTCAAGTCACTGAATCTCTCGGGCCGGTGCATTTCGGATATGGCGCCATTGGCGGAGCTCACCAAGCTCGAATCGCTGAACCTAGCCAACAACCAAATTACTAGCCTCGATCCGTTGAAGACGCTACAAAGGCTTGAGTCACTCGATCTCGGCGGCAATCAGATTCAGGACATTACTCCACTTTCGGCCCTTGACCGCCTCACAGGTCTCAAACTCGGCCTGAACCAGATTCAGAACATCGCAGCACTTGGTGCACTCACGAAATTAGTGGAGCTGGACCTGGCCAACAACAACATTCAAGCTACCTGGGGAGTCACTATCCGTGAACCGTTCTCCCGCTTCACCAGTCTCCGGAAGCTCGACCTTAGCGGCAATTACCTGTCGAACGTTATTCCGATCGAAACGGTGACGTCATTGACCGAGCTGAATCTACGAAACAATGACGTCTACAGCTTACGGCTGTTGCTTCCATTGCAGGATCTCGAATCGCTGGACATCAGCAACACCCTGATCGACGACGTATCGCCGCTTGCCGGCCTCCGCCATCTCGAAACGCTCTTGCTGGATGGGAATTTGGTGAGATCCGTCGAGCCGCTGCGAGCGCTGACGGGTAACGGCGGGAACCTCCGCATCGTTTCCGTGCTTGATAACTGCCTGACATCCTGCGACCCGCTAACAGAAACCAGCAACAACTGCCAAGGGAACCAGAATGTGCCCTCCTTTTGCGCACAGCAGCGCTCGGACTGGCCGGTCCCCCTTTCCCACTCGAGCGTGTACGTAGACCTGATTGAGGACTACGCCCGGACTGATTTCGAAATATGGAGAGCGGATGATCTCGATCGCGCTTTCCAACGTCTG
>JADGRC010000293.1 GCA_017881245.1 Pseudomonadota bacterium | reverse complement strand
TTGTCGCGACGGGCGCATTCCCCTAGCGCAGGCTGGGGGATCTCCGCGCGGGCCAGGGGGACGTCGAACCGACGCCGCGGGTCAAGGGCTCTGCGTCGCGTCGTTTGAGTGTCGGGCCGTCCAGCACGTCTCGCGGAAGTGGTTTATTCAGGCGGGCGCGATCGACATGAACCGGGCCTACGATCGAATCACAAAGCGCTTCGTGTACGCCGCCGCCGGTGTCGCCGAGTATTGGCTGATTGACCCGGCTGGTCTTGTCGAACGCTGGTCGGGCCCCGGACTGGGAAAGGGCGAGACACTGACGGATCAACTATCGTCTGTGCTGTTGCCCGGATTGAGCTTGGACCTCCGCTGGTTGTTCGCCGACACCGGGTAGCGTCCGCGTCAACGTAGGCGGGGTGGGCAGCGCCGGTTCGGCGCGGGTGACCGCGCGCAGAATGCTGGCCTTGGTCTCGCCCTCGGGAAGGCGCTCGCCCGCGAGACGGAAACCCGAGGCTCGCAGGAAGAGGATAGAAACCCGTTACAGGACCACGCGCAAGCCCAGGACCACCCCTTGCAAAACGCAGGTGCGCAAATCCGCGCAGAAACTCGCGGGCAGCAAGCGGAGAGCCTCGTAGCCGATCTCGAGGCCGACGTTGGGCGACATCATCACAATCACGCCCAGCCCGCCACCCAGCCCCCAGCCGTCGTCGTGGTCGGCCAGGAACACCCGCCCCCCGCGCGCCGTCGCGACCAGCGCAAACGACGTCGTACGCAGAGGAACGAAGCGAAGGGCCGCCAGGGCCAGGCCGTACGCGGCGCCGTACTTTCCACCGCTGACGTAGGTGCCCTCGAATCCCGGCGCCACCCCGTCGACGACGAAGTACCGGAACCCGCCGGCGGCGAGGAAACCGGTCGAGGACGAATAACCGAGTCCGAGCGCGATCTCAGGAGTGCCCTTGTCACCGTAGCGACGTGGTCGAGGCGGCGTGGGCGGCCAAGGAGGCTGGAAACGTGGCGCCTCGGCCGCCGGTTCCTCGGTGGAGGTGGAAGGGGATGCCGCCGCAGGCGCCGTGGGTGACCCTGCCCCCGAAGCGGCCGCGGGATCGCCACCCGTCGATGATGAATCGCCCGGGGTCGGCGTCGAACCCGCGCCCTGCGCGGTCAGCAACAGGAGAAACAATCCGGCCTGCGACATTGGCGTCCCCCATTCGTTCGAGACCGACCAAGGATAGCGGCTCTGCCGGGGGATGCGTTAAATTGTGCTTCTTCTTCAGGAGGCATCGCACCATGTGGCTGGATCATTCGCAGAGGGTTTTGTTTCTGTTGGCGGCAACCTCGGGGATCGCGGCTTGCGCGCACAGTAGTGAGGTGTTGACGCCCGGCGAGGTAGGGCGGAGCGGATCGAGCCAGTTTTCGGCCCCGCGCGACGAGGTCTTCTATGCCACCGTGGGCGCACTGAAGCTCGAGGGCTACGACGTGGCGACGGCGGATGTGGAGAAGGGGGTGATCGTCACCAAGCCGAAGCTGGTGCGCGCAAGCGGGGAAGCAACCGGCGATGCGAGGTTGGCTCCGGCTCAGTTGGCCCAGTTCCAGCGGAGGTACCGGGTGACAGTGTCGACGGAAAAAGGCGGTACACGCGTCGTGGCCGAGCCATTCCTTGCGCAAGGCGATCGCGACATCTCCAAGGAAAAGGTGTGGGATCTCGAAGGCCCAGACGGTGAAAAGGTGAAGTGGCACAACCTTTTCGACGGCATCGAGTCCGCCTTCCGACCGGCGTCCATCGAGCGGGCGCGCAGCTTGAGCAAGAAAGATCTCGAAGGGATGGAGAAAGCGCCGTAGGACGCAATGGCCATCGAGTGGACATCGCTCCGCGCGGTCGGCGGAACCCGTGCGAACCCGTTCGCGGGCGGGGCCGTCACCGTGTTGGACAGACGCCCATGCGTTTGCTTCGCGCCCGCACCTCTCGCTTGAGGTATGAGGCCGGTGACTCCAAGTTCTTGGCACCACGTGGTATCCGTATTGTGGCTCCGCAGGCAACCGCACGGAAGGATGGGAACGCCATGGTCGGATTCAGCAGCAGACGAATGCCCTCATCCCCTGACCCAGCGACCACAAGACCGTCCCTCTGTTCAGCGGTGCTGGCCGTCGTGTGGATTGCATCGTGTGGCGGTGGATCGGGTGTTGGTTCGGATGGCGGCACTGGTGGCGCCGGGGCAGTTGGCGACGCGGGCACGGACAGAGGTTCCGACGGACCGACCTGTGGTGCCGTGGCGGCGTGCGGCGGCGCCGTCGTCGGCCGCTGGAACGTGACCGACGGTTGTGTGACCGCCGCCCCGGACCTCAGCAACGTCTGCGTCGGGATCACCGCTACCGTCAAGTTCTTGTTCACCGGTAGCGCGAGCTACAACGCCGACCTCACCTACACGCAGACGGGCTCAAACGGAGGGACGGTGCACTACCAATTCCCCTCGGCGTGTATTGGGACTCAAACCTGCGCGCAGGTGCAGGCTGTCCTGTTGTCGGCCGGTTCGGCTGCTGGGATGGGCTTCACGTTCCAGTCGGCGGTCTGTGCGAGCGGAGGCGGCGGTTGCGCCTGCGACGCGACGCTCGCGAGTCAGGCGGCAAACGAAACCGGGACGTACAGCACGACGGGCGGGACGCTGACCACCGTACACGGCGCCACGAGCGATAGCGCCCAATACTGCGTCAACGGCGTCACCATGCACCAGATGCCCAATGTGACCACGGGAGCCACGGGGAGCATCGTTCTCACCAAGCAATAGATTCCTTCTGAACCGGCGCCTTCACGGCTGGTGTGCGCCGGAAAAATTGCGTCCAGCATTCGGCGGCGCACGTGGGATCCGTCGGGGGATGACCATCCGCCTAGAGGTCGGACGCTCCCCAGCCCAGTCATACGCAGACGGGTCAAGTGCGCCCCTTGATCTCGGGCGAAATAGATCGTGTCCCTGTGGCAGCGGCAGGAAATTCAAGCGTTGTTGCATCTCTAAAGACCAGGCCAACTAAGGACCGCCGCGTTCGTGCCGGCGTCCGAGAAGTGGGGACGCGCACCCCGGTGCCGTGGCTTCGCGACCTTCACGACGACGAACGCTGAGGGATCGGCGGTTGTCGTTCGTGAAACCGCAGCCCCGACCTCGCCGACGCATTTCCATTGGGGATCAGTGTGAATTCTTGAGGGAATCTTGCCATTCACTGAACAAGTGGATAGCCTTTCTCCATGGATGTAGCGACGCTGTTTGGTGGACTGCTGGGAGGGGCAGCGTTGGGCGGGACGGTTAGTTGGGTGCTATCGGCCGCGCGGACACGAACGGCGCTGGACCCGGTGCTGCGCGACGCGGAGGCGCGGGCGCGCGGCGCGACGGCCACGGTCGTCGAGCTGCGCCGAGAGGCCGCCGAGCACCAGGTGCGCGCGGACGATGCCGACGCGGATCTGCGACGCCTGGAACGAGAGAACGCCGCCGTCGCCGCGCGCGCGGTCGAGCTGGAACGGGGCCTGGACGAACAGCGGCAGTCGCTTGAAGATGCGAAGGCGCAACTGGGAACGACGTTCCAGGCGCTGGCGGCCGAGGCCCTGCAGCGGAGCAACGAAGGGTTTCTTCAGTTGGCTTCCGAAAAGCTTTCGGCGGAGCGCCGGGAGGGATCCGCCGAGCTAGTCGCGCGCGAGCAGGCCATCGCGGCGCTGGTGTCGCCGGTCAAACAATCGCTGGACAGATTCGAGCACCAGGTTCACGCGCTGGAACAGCTGCGCGGAGATGCTTACGTCAAACTGACCGAGCAGGTGCGTGCGCTGGCCGACGGTCAGAAGGACCTGTCGTCTGGAACGAACAACCTGGTCAACGCCCTGCGCGCGCCGGCGGTGCGTGGGCGGTGGGGCGAGATTCAGCTTCGCCGGGTGATGGAGATCGCCGGCATGATGGAGCACTGCGATTTCGTCGAGCAAGAGACCGTCACGACATTCGAGGGCCGGCTGCGGCCGGACGTGGTCGTGCGCTTGCCGGGTGACAAGCGGGTCGTCGTTGATGCCAAAGCGCCGTTGATGGCGTTTCTGGCGGCGCTGGAATCCAAGTCCGACGAGGAGCGCAACAACCACATGCGCCAGCACGCCGAGCAGGTGCGCGCGCACGTGATGAAGCTGGGCGCGAAGAACTACTGGGATCAGATCGCGGGCTCACCCGAGCTGGTCGTGATGTTCTTGCCGGGCGACGCATTCTACGCGGCGGCGCTGGAGCAAATGCCGCACCTACTGGAAGATGCCGTCGCCAACCGAGTTCTTATCGCGACGCCCATGACCCTGATCGCGGTGCTGCAGGCCGTTCACGTCGGCTGGAAGCAACAGCGCTTGGCCGCGAACGCCGAAGAGATCAGCCGCAGCGGGCGCGATCTGCACGAACGCATCGCGACGTTCAGCGATCACATCGTCAAAGTGGGGGCGGCGCTTGGCAGAACGGTCAGCGCGTTCAACGAAGCTGTGGGCTCGATGGAAAACCGGGTCTTGCCGGGCGCCCGCCGGTTGGAGGAATTGGGCGCGGCGGGCAAGAAAGCCCTGTCCGACGTCGATCCCGTCGACATCCGTCCGCGCGCGCTGACGTCAGCCGCGTCGCCCGAATCGCCGCGGGCGCATGCGCAGGCGGTACTGCCTGCGGTCGAGCGCATCGTTCCCGCCGACGCGTAGTCGGCGGTTGATCGCATCTTCATCGTGCGCGCCGCGCCAGGCGGCTAAGCGCCGAGTTCCGCTGCCTCGGTGCAGGCGCGCCCGCGCACGAGCTGGACGTCGTCGCCGACGGCGAGCGTGCCCCCCTCGATCACGAAGCAGTTGAGCGCGAGCTTGCCGCCGAAGCGCCGGTAGATGTCGCGGGTGATGTCCCGGTCCTGAGCCAGCGTATCTGGATCGAACGACGTCATGATGCAGCGCAGGCGCAGGTCCTGGACACCGATCAGCACCTTGCCGATCCGGAGGCACGCGCCCGGCCACTCGGTCTCGGTCAGCCCCTCCACGCCGCCGACGACGATGTTCGGTCGCAGGCGGCGGCCGTCGTGACCGAAGGCCGCGATCGCGCCGTCCGTGGCCACCAGCAGCGGCAGCACGTCGAAGCGCTCGGCGCCGTCGTAACGCACCAGCTTTGCGCTTCGCCCGCCGATGTCGGCGACCTCGGCGGCGACCTCCGGGCTCTCCCAGGGGCGGCCATCGACGAGCACCGCGCCGCGCGCGCCCAGCGTCCCTCTGTGACCGAGGAACCGCGGGTACGAGCGGGAGGTGATCACGCGGCCGTCCGTGTCCTCCACGTGCACCACCCGATCGCCCTCGAAGCCGAGCGGCCCGACGCGCACCCGCTTCAACTTCTCGCCGGCCATGGACTTGACCGGATAGCGCCACAGCTCGGTGATCTTCACCGGAAAAAGTACCCGGAGACCCGCCAGACGCCGTCGGGATCGAGCATCGGCGTCACCGTCTCGGACGCCGACGCCTTGTGCTCGAACACGGTGTCGAACTGAATCACGACGTACTTGCCGCCGTCGACCAGCTTCAGCCACGACTCCGCGGCGGCCTCGGGCGTCTCCGCAGACGCGACGCGCCCCGCGAGGAGAATCGCGAGTGCCACAACCCCGAGCAACCTTCGCATCGCCATGATCCCCCCTCGTCTTGGGGGGTAACTATAGCCTGGGTTCGGCGGCCGGCCTCACCTCGCTCACGCACCCAGCCCGGCGAGCCCGGTCTTCTTGGGGTGCTTGTCGAGCCACTTCTTCAGCGCGCGGAAGGCCCGCGCGCCGCCGGTCAGGAAGACCACGCCGAATCGTTCGAGATCGTGGCGGAGATGGAGGAAGCCGGCCCCGGGATCGTTGGAGAACCCCGGGTACTCGGCCTTCTCGGCGATTCCGTTGAGACCCCGGACGCCGTGGACGAATTCTTCGTGCGACAGCGTCACCTCGCCGATGTGGTAGCGGACCAGGCTCAGCGAAGAACGGACGTTAAGCTCGAGGCGCCGGTCGGCGCGCAAGAACTCGCCGCTCGCGAACTGCCCGGCGCTGTCGAACCCGCCCTCGGTGTCGATGAATTCGAAGCCCGCGGGACCGAGCACCGGCGTCAGCTCCGTCAGGCCACGATCGAGCACCTCCTGGGGAGTCATGCCGCGAGCCTATCGCCGACTTCACCCCAAGGCGAGCCGCCCTACAAGGAGCCCAAGAAGACCGGTGTCTTCGATGTGCCGTTGTGAGGCCACCGATCGGTATTGGGGGCGTCTGGAACCGCGACCTCTTGTTCTGCGCCGTTCGCGCGGTGGTCGCCGGACGGGATCCCCAAAGCCGGATTCACGGTAGGCTCGGACCTACCAGCGGATCCTTGATAGTCATTCCGATCGCCACCTCACTCACCACGAAGATTTCGTTCAGCGTGGGCCAGAATGTCAACCAGGCCCTCGAGGGCCGTGTCAGCACCCGGGCCGCCGTGCGTGCGCTGGATGATTTCCTTGGCCAGAAGGGTCAAGAGGTATCGGGTGCGGCCGCGAGGCTCGCCGGCCAGTGCCAGGAAATCCTCATGACCGGCGTTGACTTGCCAGCGCTGTCCGTCGAACCGGCTCCGCCACGCGCTTCCTGGGGCGTCGATGAGTTCTGGCTCGGGAATCCCGAGGCGCGCTCCTAGATCCAGATCGTCCGTGGCGGCGACGGTCACGTTGGCGGTTGCGGTGGCTACCTTGGCGCCCTGGCGAGCCGTGACGCAAAGAGTGTCGCGCGCTCCGGCTCGCGCGGCCGTGGAGGCAATGACCGCCGGACGTCTGTCTCCACCCACGATGCTGAGCAGGGGCGAGCCAACACTCCATTCGAAGGTCACATCACCAAGTTGGTCCTGGCTGCACGCTACTGCCTCATCGTCAATCGTCTGGCTGGCGGTTTTGGTCGCAGTGCGCTCTGGAAGCCTGCGCCCGGTCGCGTCGCTCGCGACGGCAGTCACGCGACGCTCACGGCCAATCTGGATCTGAATCTCCGAGGGTCTAATCGTCACCGAGGCGAGCGGCCCCGGAGGGAACAAGTCCAGGCTTTCGGGCTCACCGGAGCCATCCGACTCATCCTGAATGGCGTCGTCATCGTCCCCTTCTTCGTTCTCGCCTGGCGCATCACCGGGAACCAGCCCTGACGGCAAGACGCCCGAGGTTCCCGCCGCGTCCAACTCGGCGCCTTCTTCCTCGCCTTGCACCGGGGGTAATTCGTACTGAGGAAGACGTGCCCGCAGGCCGCGAAAAGCGCGCCTCAAATCGGTCATGACCTGGCGCGTGGTGGCCGTACCCCGCTCTCGATCCATCCGGTCGAGCTCAGCCGACACAGCCGGAGCGAGCCCCCGCATCGCGGTTGCGAAGGCCTCCGCCGCCGCGTCGGGCACGACGCCCCGGCGGGTTCCCGGTGGAACGACGAAGTCTGGGAAGTCGATGAGACCCGATAGCCCCCGGCCGACCCAGGGGCTCTCCCCCAGTCCCAGGAATGGGAGGGTCTGCAAATCGTCGGCAACCAGGGTGCCCACGCAGGCCAGCTCCACCATGGGGGCCTCGGCACCCCGCGCGAAATAGAGCTCGATGCGAGCTGGAGAGTGCCCGGGCACCGCGACCGTGCTCGGGACATTGAGGGGCTCGCCGGTGTACCGCCGGGGCACGACGCTGAAGTGACGGGGCGCCGTTCCCTTCGCAAGCCCATCGAGGATCGTCACGTCCACGCCGCTCGCGAGCAGGGTTCCGCGGAGCTCGGCGCCGAGGTACTCCACAAGGCGCTTGGGCGCTAGCACCCGGCCGGCTGAGTCGTGGACCCCCGTGATGACCACCTCGGTGAATGTGGGCTCCTCGTCCATCGCCATGGGGTCGCGGAAAATCTCCGCGCGCTCTTCGTCCTTGCGCAGCCGCAGAACGAACACCTCGGGACCGGCGACTCGGGAGCGGATGTCCATCATCGACCCTACCGACCAGAACCCGAGCAACCCGATCCCGTATTTGCCCGCCACCACCTGGGCGTGGCGCTCGAGCGGGGTCAGACTCCGCTTGCGAGAGCACCCAATGTTCGTGGCGATGGCGCGAAGGGCATCCTCGCGCGGCAGCTCGGGCAGAACCCCCTCACCATCGTCCCGAATCACGAGGGCAGGGGACTTGCGTACCCGCCGACGCTCGATCCGAACACGGCGGGCCTTGGCGTCGATCGAGTTTTGCACGAGCTCGGCGATGGCTTTGCGAGGATCGCTCTGGCTCTGGGCAAGCCACCGGATGAGGTCGAACGGATCAGCAGGCTTCAGGCGAACGCTTTGACTCTGTGGGGGCGAACGGCGGGACACGGGCCGGTATCCTACTGCGCCAGCGGTAAAGGCTGGGGCGTGCCGGATCGATCTCTCCTGTATCCGCCCATCGAGTGACCCCTTGGCCAAGGAATGCCGTGCGGGAGGCAAGGAGATCCCGGGGATCTTGGGAAGCGACAAGCGCGATGTTCTTCCCGTCGCAGTCGTCGTTGTCGACATCCTCCGCCGCTAGAAGCGGCCGTTGATGCGTTGTTGGGGGCCGACGGGAGGTGACGCCCCGAGGACCATTCTGTCTCCTACCTACGGCAGTGCTCCGTACTCGCCGCGGCCAAACCGTTCACCACGCACTCGCAAGCGTACGCTCGCTCAACACCACCGAACTGCGGAGGCTGGCCATGCTGTCGCTCTGCTATGCGACTGTTATGCGACTGTCTTTGCGATCGAGGGCCAGGGACTGATACGCAGGAAAACTAGACCGAATGGTTGACCGTCGTCGTCACCACATCGTTCATCCCCATTGAAATGTACAAACTGGTTCGCGATTTCGGCCCCGGCAAGATCGAACCGTGGGATTGGATGCAACAATCGTGTTGTATCTGGCCTGGAGGCGGCTCCACGAACGTGCGACACGCGCGGCGCTGAGCGCGCTGCTCATCAACCGAAATGGCGCCGCTACCTGATCAATTATGCGATTAACTGGGAACCAGCGGCTTGCGGCCATCGATCGGTGCGTGACGCACGATCGGCTTGTGAAGCACGATTCAGGTTTTCGAGCGCAAAGTCCCAATTGACCAGGTTGCCCAGAAATGTTTTGACGTAGCGAGGCCGCAGATTTCTGTGATCGATGTAGTAGGCGTGTTCCCACACATCGATCGTGAGCAGCGCCTGCTCGTCATACCTCAAGGGCAAATCCGCGTCCGCGGTCTTCCTGATGGCCAGTTTTCCCTTGTTCAGGACCAACCACGCCCAGCCGCTTCCGAATTGGCCGACCGCGGCCTCGGAGAATTCAGATGCGAAGCGGTCGAACGATCCGAAGGCCTCGGTCATCATCTCCGCAAGCCTTCCGTCTGGCCGCCCGCCGCCCCGAGGTTTCATGCACTTCCAGAAGAAGTCGTGGTTCCATATCTGGGCCGCGTTGTTGAAGATTGCTCCTTCGCTCGAGACAATCAGTGTCTCGAGATCCTGGCCGGCCTCGGGTTTTCCTTCGACCAGTTTGTTGAGCGTGTCGACATATGATTTGTGATGTCGCCCGTGATGGATCTCGAGCGTCTCCGCGCTCATGTGCGGCGCCAGCGCAGTCAATTCGTAAGGTAGCGATGAAAGTCCGAACGACATGGTGATTCCTCCTGGTGTTGGGTAGATCTAAAAATCGTGCGGTTGTCGCCCGTGTCAGCGACCTGCGCGTTTCTCGAGGACTTTGCCACCGGCTCTGCGGTCCTCGGAGAGACCGATCGCTATTGCCTGCACTCGACTCGTGACTTTCTTGCCGGATCGACCCGACCGGAGCCTGCCCGCTTTTCTTCATGCGGGGCGCGCTCGACTTTCTTGCTCGCCAATTTTCCGTATCGCCTCTGATGTGGGGTCTTGGTCGCGGCCATTTGCATTCTCTCGCGTAAGTGTTTCGATTCGAGCTAGGTAAAGTCAGCGACGTCAACGAGGCAAGTCAGCAGGATTGCAAGCGCCATGCCCGCCGAATCAACTGGTTTGAGCCAACGAATCAGTGTGCGCTTTCGTTACGCCGCGAGCTCATCGGGCTATCTGCCGAGTCTTTAAGGCGCTGTTGGTCGTCGCCGAGGCCGATCAGGGAATGAGACCGGGGGGGTCCCGACGTCCCTTTGGGCGGACCCCGTTACAAGGCGCAGACATTTCTCCCGAACGCTATCGACTGAGGTTGGAGCTGGGCCCGAAGGGAGTTTACGAGGCAGGACGGGGATCGCGTGGGGCGGCGGCGCGCAACACGCGGCGGACGTAGTCCCCGGCCGCCACCAGGCCCACGACTCCCCGTGCTGGCTGCCTCGTCCATTCGCCGGAATCGCACGGGATCACGCGGCCCTTTGGTAGTCGTGATGAAGTCCGCCGAGCACCGGGATGGCGATGATCTCACCATCCCGGTTGTCGTTCTCGGACCCATCTGTCTCTGAGCAAGGACGAGCTTCGTCGCATCCGAAGGCGACGATTTGTCGCGAGGCTTCGTGGCCCGAGATCACCCTCGGACTGATTATCGGTGGGAAACAGAATCAGTCGTGGAGGTTGGGACTCCTCGCGCGGCGTGGTTTCAGCCTTTGTGGTGGCGCTGAAAAAACTCCCAGGCCTGATCCGCGAAGTCGATGTCCTGGTTGGTCTTGCCAAACTCCGGCGACAGGGCCCCCCACAAGGGCCGGGGGTTTGGCCACCAGTGCCCCATGCCGACGGCCTTGTAGTACCAAAACTCCTGGCCGTCGGGGCCCTTCGGGTAGCGCTGCACCTCGATCGTACTGCTGGCCAGGCCCGTGTGCGGCAGGTAGGAATCTCCGGCGACGACGTCGGGAAACGCGTCCGTCGTCGGCGCTCCCACGATCCTCATGGCCGACAGCCAGGCGTCACGCGTCTGTTCCATTCCGGGGTAGTGCGCCTGGGCGAACTTGGTCGACGGGCCCGGCGCGTACGAGACAAACGGATCGGCGGTGGCGGCCAGCATCGCGATCGACACCGTTTCATGGCCGGGCCGCGGATGGCAGGAACGCAGCCACTCGCCACCGGGTTGAAAAGGGACGGGCGCGACCGGCGCGATGGCCGCGACGAGGTCCGGCGCCTCCAGCGCAAGTTGAAAGGACATGCCACCGCCCATCGACAAGCCGGTCGCGTAGACGCGCGCGCGGTCGATCTTCAGTTCGGTCTCCAGCTGTTCGACGATGCGGCGAACGTAGGTGACATCCAGGCCTTCGCCCGCATGTCGCGCCCAGCAGCCGGGAAGAAAGCCACCTTTGGGCGAGGACGGCTTCAGGCCCTCGAACGGTGGATTCGGCAATCCGTTTCCGTACACGACGACGAAGCCATCGCGGTCGGCCAGCGTCTCGAAGCGCACGTGCGTGTAGTAAAGCGCGGCGGCTTCCGCGCTGGCGGTGGAGCCAGGAAATACGAACACAAGGGGGACGGGACCGGCCGGGAGGCGCGCGGGCGCGTAGACGAGATAGCGGCGAAGGGCTTGGCGACTGCCCAGCCAATCAATGCTGGCGGGATCGGTCCATTCCTGCGTGAAGGTGGCCACGCAACCGCGCGACTGCGGATCGCCGGGCGCCGCGGAAAGGTGCACGGGGGACTCGGTGCACAGCGCGAGGCGAAAGGGTTTGGCGGCGGGGGCGACCGTTGCGGGGACGGTTGGCGTCCGACACCCGAGGATGGCCAGCGTGAACATCGATAAGCGGACGATCATTCTCGGGCGCATGGACCCTCCGTGTGGAGCTGTTGCGGGCCTGTGTCCTTCATCGAGTCTTCCTCGACGATGGAAAGAGCATCTTTCTCGCGGGCCGCTGTCGAGGCGTCAAGCGGGGAGCGCTGTGATCGATCACGATCAGCAAGAACTCTCAAGAACGAGCAAAGGACAAACAAGCGCGACACGCGTTCCCGGTGTGTCCGATAATACCTGTTATGTTAAACATTGTCGTCGGATAGAGGATGTCTATCTTGCAGCCCGGATTCTTGACCTCGCCCACGCCAAGGCAAGCCGCGTAGCTGTTGGTGATAGGAATTCTGTGAACTGCGCCAGACTCTTGACGACCCATGGTCATCAACAGCTAGCTACCTGCCACGGAACCCAGAGAGCGCACGAGGAGACGGCCTCGCCGATGTCGATCTTAAGAGGAGACAATGAAGCGGAGCGATCAAGGGAACAAAGGGCGACCCTCGCAGCACCGGGAGCCCCATCGGAGCGGACGCGTAGGATGGTTGCGCGCCGCGGTGCTCGGTTCCGACGATGCGATTGTGTCGACGGCGAGCCTAATGATCGGTGTCGCGGCGTCCTCCGCGCCGAGGGAGGCCATTCTGGTGGCGGGGGTGGCGGGCCTCGTCGCAGGGTCGATGTCGATGGCCGTGGGCGAATATGTTTCGGTGAGCTCGCAGCGTGATGCGGAGCAGGCGGACATCGCGCTTGAAAAGCGAGAGCTCGCGGGGAAACCGAAAGCCGAACTGCACGAGCTCGCCGCGATCTACGTGAAGCGAGGCCTTGAGAAAGAGCTCGCGATGACGGTCGCAGAGCAACTGAGCGCCCACGATCGGCTCGGAGCACATATGCGCGACGAGATCGGGATCGACCGGCTATCCCTCGCTCGCCCGCTGCAAGCGGCGTGGATATCGGCCGCGAGCTTCGCATCGTTCGCCCTGGTTCCGATTGTAGCGCTTCTCGTCGCGCCGGCGTCTCTGCGCATCCTCGCAATCGCTGCGGTCTCCCTCTTGAGTCTCGCGGGTCTCGGCGCGTTCGGCGGTCATCTCGGCGGCGCACCGCTCGTCCGTGCGTCGCTGCGAGTCACGATCGGGGGCGCCCTTGCCATGGCGGTGACCGCCGCAATCGGGCGAATCCTGCACGTTTCTGTGGGCTGACGGCCGGGAAGAGGAAGCACGCGTCACCACGTCGCCGGGACACCACTACGTCATTGACAGACATCGGTCACTGACGTAGACTGTGAGCTGTGATCGCGATAGCCGAGACGACCTACTATTCCAGGCGAGCTGCCGCGATCATGAGCCAGGACGAGTGCGAGGCCATGATCGAGATGATCGCCCGCGACCCCCGGGCGGGCGATCTCATTCCCGGTTCCGGCGGTGTTCGGAAGCTCCGGATCGCGCTCGAGGGCCGTGGCAAAAGCGGCGGCGCCAGGCTCATCTACTATTACTACAACGATGACTGGCCTGTCCTTTTGCTCGAGGTGTTCGCCAAGAACGAGAAGGCGAATCTCTCGAAGGCACAGGTAAACACGCTCGCCAAGCTGGTCACAGAACTTAAGACCGCCCGCCAGGGATGATGACGAAAAAGGAGAAGGACATGCGTAAGGAGAACTTCGAGGGCATCGCCTCTGGCCTGCGCGAGGCGATCGCCCACGCCAAGGGCGAGGCGCACGGCCTGACGATCCATGAATTTCCTGACCTCGACGTCGCGGCAGTGCGCGCGAAGACGAAGTTGTCCCAGGGAGACTTCGCACGCGCGTTCGGCGTGGCGATTGGGACGCTGCAGGGTTGGGAGCAGAGGCGGCGCCGTCCCGAGGGACCCGCGCGCGCTTTGCTGATGCTCATCGACCACGATCCGATCTCTGTCGTCAACACGCTCGCGGCGGCCCGCCAAGGCGTGAAGCTCGCGGGTATCGAAGCCGCGCGTCGGCACAAGCTGCGGAGCGCTCGAGTCCGCCGCACAGGCTAGACCGGGCCGCTGGCCTGATCGAAGGCCTCAAAACATGGGAGGGTTTCTCGATTTACGGGAGCGGCTAGATCGATGGTCCCTGCCCCCCTTGAGTCCGCGTCCCTATTGTCGATCGTCTGATAGTATGCGTTATGTAAAATCTTGGTGCACTGCCGCGGACAACCGCCCCGGGAGTGCAGTGACTATAAGGGCCACTGGCTTTGTG
>JADGRC010000032.1 GCA_017881245.1 Pseudomonadota bacterium | reverse complement strand
TGCTGCAGCACCTCAAGGAGCATCGCCTGCACCTCGACCTGCAGCGTGACGAGCGGATCTTCTACTTCACCACCTGCGGGTGGATGATGTGGAACTGGCTGGTCTCGGCGCTGGCCACCCAGGCCACCATCGTGCTCTACGACGGTGCACCCAGTGCCCCGGGCAACGAGTCGATACTCTGGGATCTTGCCGCCTCTGAGCGCGTGACGGTGTTCGGCACCAGCGCCAAGTACCTGGCGCTGTCCGAGAAGTCGGGGCTCTCGCCGGCGCGCACGCACGACCTCTCTGCCATGCGGGCCATCCTGAGCACCGGGAGTCCCCTGGCGGCGCACTCGTTCGACTACGTGGCGCGCGACGTCAAGCCGGGGGTGATGATTGCGAGCATCTCGGGCGGCACCGACATCATCTCGTGCTTCGCGACCGGCAACCCGCTGCTTCCCGTGTTTCGGGGCGAGCTGCAGTGCCTTGCGCTCGGCATGGCCGTGGAGGTGTGGAACGCCAAGGGCAAGCGCGTGGTGGGAGAACCCGGGGAGCTGGTGTGCACCGCACCGTTTCCGTCGATGCCGGTGGCGTTCTGGAACGACCCCACGGGCGCCAAGTATCGCGATGCCTACTTCGAGGTCTTTCCCGGCGTCTGGCGCCATGGCGACTGGGCGGAGGAGACGCCGCACGGCGGGCTGGTGATCCACGGACGCTCCGATGCGACGCTCAATCCCGGCGGCGTTCGCATTGGCACGGCGGAGATCTACCGTCAGGTCGAGCAGTTGGAGGAGGTCATGGAGAGCGTCGCGATCGGCCAGGACGTCCCCGACGGCGCCGGTGGTGTGGACGAGCGCATCGTGCTCTTCGTGCGCCTGCAGCCGGACGTGGAGCTCGACGCCGCGCTCGAGGAACGCCTTCGCCAGCGCATTCGCGACAACACCAGCCCGCATCACGTGCCGAAGGTCATCGTGCCGGTGGCGGACATCCCGCGCACGCTCAGCGGCAAGATCAGCGAGATTGCCGTGCGCGACGTGGTGCACGGCCGGTTGGTGACGAACACCGATGCCTTGGCGAATCCCGCGGCGCTGGACCTGTTTCGGGATCTGCCGGAATGCAGATTCCGGAACTTGAAGGCGGATGCGGAATCCGAGACGGAACGCGGAATGCGGGACGGGGAATGAACGGGGGCGGGGAATCCACCCGGATCCCCCGCCCCCTAACTCCTTCCGCCTTCCGTTTTGAATCCCGAATTCGAATTCCAATTCCGGAATCCGAATTCCGGTTCGTCGTTATCTGTTTGCGGTGTTGTCGAGCAGCTGCGTCGACGTCACCGTGAGGTTGCCACGGGCCGCGATCGTGTACACCCTGCCCGCCGAGAACGTGACGCCGGTCCGTGTCATGATGTTCGTCGATGAACCAGCCAGGCGCGTGCTCAGGTCGTACGTCGACCCCACCCCCGACGCCAGTACCCCCATCGGCGTGAACGCACCGGCACCCTTGTAGGCGACAGCGCCCCCGATGGCCACTTCCACCCCATTGGTCTGATTCTTGGCGTACAGGATCATCGGCTGCGAGTTGTACACCGCATTGACGAACCGCACGGTCGCCTGCGTCCAGTCGATGATCGCGGAAAGCGGGTCTTCCACGATGAAGCCGTCCACCGTCTTGGCCGTCGCGTCATAGAGACCGCTGGCGTAGAACGAATAGGCCTTCCCGTCCTCGATGGTCGACGTGAGCTTGACTACCTGCAGGCCATTGTCCGTCGTCGCCGTGATGCGGCCGTTGAACAGGTATGAACCTGGAACGATGGCGCTGTAGTAGCCGCCATTTCCCACACCACCGTACGCAACGCCACTCGTCGATTCGATGCCCGTCCCGGACGTGATCGCGGTGACCTTGATGTCGTTGGCGTAGAAATTCACGCTCGGTGAACTCACGCCGAAATTGAAGAACTTGATTCGCGCGCCTGTCGCCGGCCCCGTGATGTCTGCCACGGCATTCTTGTCGAAGCAACCTGCCAGCATGGAGGCGGCGAGCAGCACCGCGATTGAAGTGAGCTTTTTCATGGGCGGTTACGGTTGAGTGATCCAGAGCGGCTTCGTGTGCCAGTCCAGCGCGTCAGCGCCAATGGCCTTCAGCGCGTTCAGGTTCCACATGTACTCCGAGTTGTAGCGCGGGCGGAGACGCTGCACGAGCTTGCCGGCGTTGTCGCCGAACAGGATGGAAATCGGCGCAAAGCCCGGAAACACCTGCTTGCCGCTCACCGGATCGACATCCGTGTAATGATACCGGCGCAGGTCCATCCAGATCTCGAGGTGTCCCCATCCCCACAGCGCCACGTACTTCTGCGACATGATCTGCGTCAGCGTCAGGCTGCTGG
Source organism: Pseudomonadota bacterium (assembly GCA_017881245.1). GTDB lineage: Bacteria > Myxococcota_A > Polyangia > Fen-1088 > Fen-1088 > FEN-1088. The sequence continues at coordinate 738 of JADGRC010000032.1, read as the reverse complement.
CGGAGGCCGGCACAATGGCGGGATCGGCCATGAAGGCCGTCCGTTCCGCCGCGGTGATCTGTGTGGCCAACGAGCTCGCATCCAGGTTGCGCGCATTGACGAAATCGAACGACGCCGAAATTCCGTTCTTGTAGGCCGTCAGCGCCGTCGCCTTGTCGCCGCCCTTGTACGCGGCTTCCGCCTTGATGAACTGGAGCTCAGCGTACGTCATGTTCGGAAACTTCGTCTTGTCGTCGAAGATGTATCGGCTCGGCGAACCTGCCGGCGGCACGGAGTAGTATCCGAAGAGGTTCCACGGCTGCACCGACTTGACGGTGGTGCCAAACCCCGTCGCATTGATGTCCATGCCGCGATACACGCCGGTCGAATCGACCGCGAGCATCCGGCTCATGCGCGGATCCACCATGCTGCCGAGCTGCGTGCCGTTCATCAAGCCCACGATGAACTGCGACTGCCGGTAGTTGTTGATGTTGCTCCGCGTCGAACCGTAGGGCGACCGGTCGGTGCTCACCTGCGTGGCCGGGAACGGCATCAGGGCGTCGTCGGCATTGCTCGCGAACGACTTGTCCACGGCCGCGATCACGTCCGCCGGCTTGTACGTCGCCTTGTTGCTGAAATGGCTCAGGTTGATCGCCTGCAGGCCGTAGGCAAACTTCAGCCACTTCGTGCGGTCGCCGTTGTAGATATGGTCGTACCTGCCCAGGTAGACCGCGTCAACCCCGTCGCCGGTCTTCTGCA
>JADGRC010000031.1 GCA_017881245.1 Pseudomonadota bacterium | reverse complement strand
GTTCCGTGGCGCCCGTGAACGCCCCGCGCTCGTGGCCGAAAAGCTCGCCCTCGAGCAACTCGGCTGGCAACGCCGCGCAGTTGACCGCCACCCAAGGCGACGTCGCGCGCGGCGAACAGCGATGGATGTGCCGCGCTAAGAGTTCCTTGCCGGTGCCACTTTCGCCAAGAATCAGCACCGTCGTGGTCGCCACCGCGACATCCTCCGCGGCCGCCAGAACCTCGCGCATCGCGGGGCTCTCGCTCACCGACGTGAGAGCCGCTCGCGGGCCGAGCGCCCCCGCGAGTGACTGGGTGCTGGCCGTCGGGCTGCCAAGACCAGTCACTATTTCGACTCCGCGTTGTGATCCACATTCTTCGCGATGGCTGTTCTCGCCTTCGCGGACGGATCGGCGTCCTCGGATGATGCTGCCCCGGGAGCCGCGTGTCCGCCGGTGCCCTCGGGCGAAGCGGCGCGGGCCGCGCGCGCGCCGGTGCCCACGGGCGAGGCGGCGCGCGCCGGGTTCCCGCCGGAGCCCTCGGGCGAAGCGGCGTGAGCCGCGCGCGCGCCGGTGCCCTTGTCGGTCGGCGGAGATCCGGCGGATTTCGCTGCGCGAGTTCCGCCCAACACGCTGTCTGCCTTCTCAATCGTCTCGCTCGCCTTTCGCAGATCTTCGAGTGTCGCCGCGAACTCTGTTTCGATGGCCGCGCGAACGCTTGGTGACACTTCGTCCTGCTCGGCCCGCAATGCGAGGGCGCGGTACACGGCCGTCCAGCGCGGGCTTCGCAGGGCGCTGTTGCCTCCCTTGCCCCTGCCCTTGCCGCCCAACCGGCTCTGCGCATACTCGGCGACCAGACGTGCCCGTGCCCACTCTGGCCCGCGCATGAAGGTCTCGGCGGCCAGGAGCAAATGGTCCGCGAGTTGCGCGTCCGGCACCTGCGGCGCCAGCGCCGCCAGCAGATTGCCCCCGAACGCGGGCGCTCCCAGGCGCGCCGCCAATGGCGCAGCGGACTCGGCCATCTCGAGAGCCAGCGGGCCCTTCTCCCACGACGGGATGGCCAGGTAGGTTTCGACCAGCTCCTCTAGATATTCTCGTTCCGCTTTTTCGAGGGGTGGCATCACGGTGGAGGACCGACGTGAAGACGGCTGCGCGTCGCGCTTCGAGTTGGGGATCACGGGATCGAAGGCGATCTCCGCCGCGCGCATCGCCTCTAGCAGGATGCGACGGCAGAGTAATTCTCCGCCCTCGCGGCAGACGCTGGCCATCCCATGCGCGCGCACCTGACGAGCCAAGACGTGCGCGGCCGATGGCAGGCGCCCGGCGTAAGCCTCGGCACGCGCGGCTCGCAGGATCGATTCGGCGCGCAACGGCTCGGGCAAACCCGCGGTATCGAATGTGCGCAGCACCTGCTCCGTGCTCTCAAGACAACTCCCGTCCAGCTCGCAGAGCCGCTCTTGCGCGATGCGCCCAAACGACCCGAAGGTACCGGCCCTTCGATACCAGCCGGCCGCGATCATGGGATCCCCCGTCGCGATGGCCAGATCGCCGAGACGCACGCACGCGAGCTGGCGCGAGGTGCTGTCCAGGGCCGCCCGAAAGTGAATGGCGGCCTCGAGTTGATGTCCTTCCTTGAATTCGCACTCGCCGCGAGCCGCGTGTGACTTGCCGGGGCAACTCTGACCGAGTCCCGTCCGCCAGGGATCGTAGTGATACGACGGCGGCGCGTCGGCACCGGGCCGCCACGGCAAGCCGCGCAGCTCGTTGATGTCGAGGTATGAATCCTTACCTTGCGGCGTAACTTGCGCTTCGATGCGCGCGCTCCGGCATGTCATTTCGACAGCGCCATCTCGCAGTGCGATTCGAGGACACAGCAGGCCCACGTGCTTCGCGATGTGATTCGCAAGCGCGGTGGCATTGTCTCTGCGCGCAGGGACGAGGCGAATCCGGCGTGCCAGCGCGTCCATCGACAACGCGATCGGCCCACCCATGTGGGGCAAGGGAATGCGCTCGGTGGTCGCCGATATCACCATCCGAACGCCCTTGGGATTGTCGGCGGCGGTGGTCGCGGGATTGCCGGGCTTGCCCGCCAGGGCCAGGGCCGGCATCAGCGCCAGAATCGCGACGTTCCACACCACGATATCCCAGGAACTGCACCGCGCGTGCCGGCGTTCACGTCACGTGCTTGGCGCGGGGGTGACGGTCGGTTGCGCCGCGAACAATGGGTCCTGGTCGGTCGCCGGCTGTCGGTCCGTGGCCCGACGACGTAGTTTTTCGACCAACGTCGTACGCCCCATTCCCAGCAGCTTCGCGGCTTCCTTCTTGTTGCTGCCGGTTTGCATCAGCGCCGCATTGATGTAGCGATTCTCCAGCTCACGCAGCATCGTCGGCAAATCCACGGGAAACTGCAAAATGGGCGTGGGTGTGTTTCCAGTACCCTCGCCGGGGGGCGGCTCGGCTTGCCGAACAGCCTGCCGCGCTTGCGCCGCCATCTCGGCCAGCGAATCGAGCGATGCGATTGACGGCAATTCTGGATTCGACGGCGGCGGCGAATCCCAGCTCGGGGCGAGCAGCTCGGCGGGCCAACCCGACTCGCTTTCCGCCCCGGTGCCACCAAGGGTCGCCGTGATCTCCAACAGCGGAACATCCGCCACCGCGGGAGGTGGGGGAAGATTCAAGCCGCGAGATTCCAGGCCCTCCAGGTGGGGCGCGCGTATCCCGAGGGGAAGATCGGACATTCGGATGACATCGCCTTCAGCGCACACGGAAACGCGTTCGACCAGATTCTCGAGCTCCCGCACATTGCCCATCCACGAATAGGCCGACAGGCACTGCATGACGGCCGCTTCCACGGGCCGCGTTTCACCACGTCGCGCCCAGAAGTACTGAAATAGGTGCCCAATGTCGCCTCGTCGCTCACGCAACGACGGCAAGCGGACCGGACAGACATGAAGGCGGTAGTAAAGATCGCTGCGAAATCGTCCCGCCCGAACTTCGTCGGCCAGATCGCGATTGGTCGCCGCGAGCAATCGAAAATTCGCGGACACGGACTCGGAGCTGCCGATGGGCTCGTACGATCGTTCTTGCAAGAGGCGCAACAGTTTGACCTGCAGTGACAGCGGCAATTCTCCGATCTCGTCGAGGAACAGAGTCCCACCCTCGGCCATCGCCACGCGCCCCTTGCGAGACGAAGCCGCCCCGGTGAACGCGCCTCTCACGTATCCGAATAGCTCGCTCTCGAGCAGAGTTTCAGGAATCGCGCCGCAGTTGACGGGGACAAACGCCCGAGCGGCCCGGGGGCTCTGGGCGTGTATGAACCGTGCGAAGACCTCTTTGCCGGTCCCCGTCTCGCCCGTCAGCAGCACCGTGGCGTCGCTCACCGCCACGCGGGCACAGGTCCGCTTGGTATCGATCAGGGGACTGTGAGGTCCGTGAACGACGCCGAATAAGCCGACGGACGATCCCATTGCCGAATTTGCCACCGTCGCGGGAAGCGCCATCAGGCGGGTCCTCCTTCAAAGCAGGTCATGACCCTGGCAATCGGCCGCCACCGCGATTTCTTAAGACAAAACCCGCGAGAGAGTCGGTTTCGTGGCGCGTCGAGCCGGAAGTCTGACGCGCGCGGATTCAGAACAGGATTGAGAACGAACCGTTCGCCGGGACCGGTGGCCAGGAAGGTCTTGCCGGCCAGACAATGCCCGAGCGCCTCCGTACAGAATCCACCCGACCTGCCGATGTGATCGGCCAGCGGCGCGCCCGCGTGCTCCTCATGGACGATCTTGCCGACGTCAGGTTCGACCAGTCATCCGTGGCTCCCAAGCGGGCCGCGCGACTCGGACGTCTCACCGTCCTTGGCGCCGGTCGGTGGCATCCCCCCGTCACCGAGCGTCCGGGAGCCCGCTTCATCGCCGTGCGCGGTCGCGGCGGGGTGGGAAAGAGCACCGTCGCGGCCAACTTGGCCGTCGCGCTGGCGGGCTTGCGATCACGCGTGGTTCTGATCGATCTGGACCTGCGGCACCCGACGCAACACGAGCTGTTCGGCATCGCCGATCCCGTTCCGGGGCTCAAAGCTCTGATGCAGGCCCAGATCGACACGATGGAAGAGGCACTGACTCCGACGGCGCTGCGAAATCTTCATCTCGTGTCGGGCAAGGGAATCGCCGCCGACACCGGATCCGCTGACGTGGAGCAACAGCACCGGCTGCTCAGGCAGATTTGGGAACTGGACGCCGACGTCGTCATCGCCGACGTGGGTACGGACGCCGATGGCGACTTGGTGGACTTGTTCGAAATGGGAGCCACGCGCCTGGTGGTGTCGGGGCCGGATCCGAGCTCGATCCGGCGGGCGTACAATTTCTTCAAGGAGCAAGTCGTTCGCGAAGTCGAGCACATCGCCGGCGGTACCGTCGAAGGCGGGATGTTGGTCGCGGGGCTAAACGGCAATGACCTGAAGCCCATGAATGATCTCCTGGCGCAGATCAACGGAAGGCCAAACATTCGCGCCGCGCTGGAGCAGGGGCTGCGGGCGTTCGCGGGTCACCTGGTTGGCAACCGGATTCGGAACTCCACCGAGGCGGATCTGGTACACGCCGTTTCGCGCCTGATCGCCAGCTACCTGGGCATTTCGGTGCCCGTGCTTGGCGGCCTCGAATCCAGTCTACAACTCAGCGCGACGCGCACCTCGGGCCGTCCGCTCCTGCTCGGCTCCGGCATCGACCGAAATGTGCGCCTGTTTCACGCGATGGCCGAACAGCTCTTGATGGACAGCGAAGAGACGGAAGCCCCTCGTTGCGTCAACCGACCCTCTGAAGCCCCCGTGCCCTCGGTTTGCGCGACTCCGCCGGTAGCCGGCGTTTCCGACCCGGACGGCGATTCCCTTCCCGCTTCACTTGGAAGTTACATGCGGCGTCATCCCCGGCATCCCGTCGACTGGCACGCGGTTTACTGCTCGGATTCGGGACGCGAGACACCGGTCCGCGTCTTCGAAATTTCGCTATCGGGCGCATCCATCGCGACGCTGCCGGGCCTGGGCGTTGGTGACACCGGCCATCTGGTATTCACTCAGATTGCCGGTCAGCCACGCCTCCGCGCAACGGTCATGAATGCGCGCCGGCCGCTTGGACGTGCGGGCTTGCAGTTCATGGACTCTGACGAGTCCTGCGCGCGCCTCGAAGCCATGGCTGCCCGAGGGCACGGGTAACTCGCAAGCGTCTCAATCCCCAGCTAACCTAACGTCCGATGACACCTTCCCGGGTGCCCGGCCGGATTTTGCTGGCCGGCGCGATCCTCCTGTTCCAGGCCACGGCGTGCGGTGGCGGCGCCCAGTCCCACGCCGACGGCGCAACCGATCTTGTCGTCGTCGATGACATGTCGATGGGATCCGACACGGCCGTGATGCCCCTGGCGCTGGACTTCTCCGCGACGGGCTGTGCGAAGTTCGATGCCGTCGCCTCGCGCTGCGACGGACCAGCGCCACTCACGTTGACCTTTACTCCGATCGCCTCGGCCGAGGTTACGCGTTTCCTCTGGACCTTCGGGGATGACACACCCGACTCATCCGAACGCTCTCCTTCGCACACGTACGCGTTGCGTGGCTCTTACCGGGTGACCCTGGTCGGCCTGGCTCCCGGGGTGGGATCCTTGCAGCAGAGTCACGAGGCCTACGTCGACGTCCTGCCGGCCCCAGCGGGAGCCTGGTGCGACGTCGACGCCCAGTGCGCCGACACCCTCACTTGCTGGTGTGGGGCGTCGATGCCCTGCGCGCCGGTGTTGTCACGCGGCCTGTGCAGCCAGGCGTGCGACGCCGCTTCGGGTGGAGCGACCGTTTGCCCCGATGGGACGACTTGCGCCGATCTCGCGGCTGGAATCGTATCATCGCCCCCGCCGATAAATCCGGTCACGAATGCTTCGTGGCGGCATGCTCTGTGTCTACCCGTGTGTGCCAACGACTCGTCCTGCGCCACTGGGTTTCGCTGCCGCGATCTTCTGACCGGTCCGTCGAACGCGGGCTGGACGCGGGCGTGTTTTGCGGCCTATCCGTTGGAAATAGGCGCACGATGTGGTGATGCGCTGGGCAGGCCGGTCGACGCCGACTGCACGAGCGGCCTATGCGCGGATTTGGGCGCGTACCGCCGCTGTGCCGCGGACTGCACGACCCTCGATTGTCCTAACGGAACCGGTTGCGCGAATTTTGGCGATGGGCGACATCTGTGCCTCGCGATCTGTGGGGGCCCGAGCACAAGCGGAGACGGGGGCCCGCCAGCGGACGCCGGAACGTCGTCGTCCACCTGCGACGACGACCCATTGCTCACATGCGAAGTTCCCGGGGCAGAAGGAGCCCTCGGGTTCACCATTCCCGGCGGCTCGTCATCGACGGCTTACTGCGCTCCGAAGCGCTGCGCCCGAGACGGCGACTGCGCACCGTCGGGAACGTGTCCGCCGGGGGTTGGTCATTGTCAGCGCGTCGCGAGCGCACCGTGAGACCCGGCCCCGTCGACAAACCGGCCCGAATCGTGGCGGATTCCCGCTCGCGCTTGACCCCAGAGATTCCCCTCCTATTCTTCTTCCCACCCTGGGGGAACATAACGCGATGAACGGTGCAAGAACGTGGAAGGAGGCTCTCGGCCCCGAAGTGCCCGAGGCTTGGGGACGTGAAATCGACATATTCGAAACGCAGATCGAGCTGCGAAAGAAAGACAAGATCGAAGAGAAATTGTTCGCTGAAACGCGCCTGCGGCGCGGCGTATATGGGCAGCGCTACGACAACGGACAGCGCCACGATGGGCAGACGACGCAGACGCTGACCTTTCCGTCGGGGGTGACCACTAAGGGGCCGGTCACGCTCTGGGACGCGCCGGGGATGCAAAGGATCAAGATCCCTTTTGGCGCGCTCAGCCCGGACCAGCTGGACGTGTTGGCGGATCTCGCGGAGGAGTACTCCGATAGAATCTTGCACGTCACCACGCGCCAGGACATTCAGCTTCACTTCGTGCACATCGAGGACACGCCGGATCTGATGCGGCGCTTGGCGGCGATCGGAATCACGACCCGCGAGGCGTGCGGAAATACGGTCCGAAACGTGACCGCCTGCCCGTTCGCGGGCGTGTGCCGGACCGAGACCTTCGATGTCGCCCCGTACGCGCAGGCGATAACCTACTTCCTGCTCGGCCACGACGACACGCAGAATTTTGGGCGCAAGTTCAAGGTGGCTTTCTCCGGCTGCAAGGACAATCCGTGCGGACTGACCAATTTTCACGATCTCGGCTGCATCGCGGTTACGCGGTCGAAGAACGGCGACACCCACAGGGGGTTTGAGTTCTACGTCGGAGGTGGGCTCGGATCCGTGCCCCAGTCGGCGCAACTCTTCGATGCGTTCCTTCCGGAGGAGGAGTTGCTGCCCATGGCGCAGGCGGTCAGTCGCGTCTTTGGGCGCCTCGGCGAGAAGGCGAACCGCGCCAAGGCGCGGCTGAAGTTCCTGGTCAAGAAATTGGGCATGGAAGAATTCAAGCGGCTGGTCCTCGCCGAGCGCGCCACCTTGCGACCCGATCCGCGCTGGACCGCGTTCCTGACCAATCTGCACGTCACGGACGAGACGCCCGTGCGCCCAGCGGGGAAGCTGCCGGCCGGTCCCCACCCGGAGGGATTCGCCGCCTGGAGCGCCACCAACATCGTCCCGCAGCGACAACCTGGATACGTCATGGCGTTGATCCGGCTGCCGCTCGGCGACTTGACCGCTGATCAGGCGCGCGCGCTCGGCAATGTGGCGCGCCATTTCACGGGCGATTCCATGCGCACCACCGCCGACCAGAACTTGCTCCTGCGTTGGGTCAGCAAGGCGGATCTCCCCGAGTTGTACGTCGCGCTGAAGGCGATCGATCTCGCCGCCGCGGGGGCGGGGACGATCAGTGACATCACCGCGTGCCCCGGCACGGACACATGCAAGCTGGGAATCTCCTCATCGCGCGCGCTCGCCGCCGAACTCGGGCGGCAGTTGGAGGGAACCGGCGTGGCCGACGATCCAAACGCGCGGGGACTTCACATCAAGGCCAGTGGTTGCTTCAACGCTTGTGGGCAACATCACGTGGCGGACATCGGATTCCTCGGTGTCAGTCGCAGCGTCAACGGACGCCGCGTCCCGCATTTTCAGCTGGTGGTCGGCGGTCAGTGGACGAACAACGCGGGCTCCTACGGACTGGCGATCGGCGCCGTGCCTTCGAAACGCGTGCCCGAGGTCGTCAAACGGCTCACGTCGCGGTATTCGGCCGAACGGCAGGACGGCGAAGGATTCGCGGCGTTCGTGAACCGCATCGGAAAGAAGACCATCCGCGCCCTGGTCGAGGAGATGCAAGTGCTACCGAGTTACGAACAGGACCCGAGCTACTATTCGGACTGGGGCGATCCGCGCGAATACACGATCGACGATATGGGTGTCGGCGAATGCGCCGGCGAGGTCGTGCCCGTCGTGGAAATGGGCCTGGCCGCCAGCGAACGCGAAATTTTCGAGGCGCAGGTGCTTCTCGACGATGGCAATCCCAAGGGAGCTGTGCGCCGCGCGTACAGCGCGATGCTGGAGGCGGCGCGCTCCCTGACGCGCGAGAAGAGTCCCAATCTCGGCACGGATCCGGCCGAAGTGGTCCGGGAGTTTCGCAAGCACTTCTACGATACTCAGTTGTTCTTTGATCCGTACGCGGGTGGGAAGTTCGCGCAATACTTGTTTCGGGCTCACGAGGAACACCAAAACGCCGACGGCGCGGAGGCCATCCACCAACTGATTGAAGAGGCGACCCTGTTCGTGGACGCGGCCCACCAATGTTACGCGCGCCTCGGAGCATCCCTCGGCGGACCGCCCGCGGTCGCCCCGAACGTCGGAGGCACGAGCCAGTAGCTCACTCATGGAAGCCCACAAACTGCAGGTCAAGATTTTCGCCAGTCCCAATTTCGCGCCGCCGCCCGAGGTGTTCATTCCCATTTTTCACGGCTGGATCAAGCATCACGTTCTTCCCGAGCTGATGATCGATGTGGCCAACTATGCTCACGTCCCCAAGGGGCCGGGCGTGGTTCTGATCGGTCACGCCTGCGATACCTTCATGGACGAAGCCGACGGGCGCCTGGGCCTGTTGCACAATCGGAAGCGGGCGGCGCCGCCCCCCCCCGAACGGTTGTCCGACGCGTTTCGCCGCGCCCTGCACGCCGCAAACCTCTTGGAACAAGAGCCTACGCTGGCTGGGAAGATTCGGTTTTCACCAAATGAGTTCCTGTTTCGAATCAACGACCGGCTGGCGGCGCCGAACACGAACGCGACCTTCATGGCTCTGAAGCCCGAGGTCGACGCGTTCTGCGCCCGGCTGTTCCAAGGTCCCTATGAGCTTGGCCGCGTCGGCGACCCCCAGAGTCTCTTCAGCTTAAAGATCGTCTGCCCCGCCCCGACGACGGTCGCGACGCTTCTCACGCGCCTCGGCGGTCCACCGGGGCCCGATCACTAGAGCGGCTTCGCCGCCGCAAGGGGCCTGGGAAGGCCCCCTGCGAGACCCCCACGGATTGCTCGACGGCGAAGCCGGTCCAGCCCGGGGTCCTCACGCGATTCCTATCGCGTGGGGTGGAGCAAAGCTGGACCTCCCCGTGCTTGGATTGGCTACTCGATCGCCTGAGGCGAAGACTTGCCTCATTCACCCATTTCGATCGGGTCAGGCAATCATCGCGGCGATCATCTGAGTTGATTGTCGCCGCGCTAGCGTCAACGGTTAGTTCAAGACGCTACCGTCCTCGTCTTCGGGCTGCACAATCTGCAGTGTGTCCGCCGCGATGGGGGCTGCCTGATGGTGCGCCAGCTTCCAAGCACCGTGCTCGCGGACGAAGACGTTGGTCGCGATCAACACGTCGTCGGCGACCTGTTCCTCGCATATAACGAATGCCGATTCGCCGAGCACATGCGCCGACGCGTTCCCGCACATGACGTCGGGGGAACTGTCGCTGCCCAGGATGGAACGCCAGCTGGCAATCACGAGATCCCGTCCCCGCAGGACGTTCCAGCCCGGATGGATGCAAGCGACGGGAAATTCCGTTGCCCACAATGCCTCCATTGCCGCGATGTCCCGGGCCGCGAACGCCTGGTAGAAGGTTTGGTTCGCGGCCAGCACATCCCGTGCGACGCCGCGCTGCCGATCGGTCATTTGCTTTGTCGCCTCCTGCACTCAGTCTAACATTTCGCGATAACCTTGCGCCGATGGACTCTCCTGCTTTTCCGCCCCCCATTTCTCCCTCGGGTCACCTAGAGCTGCCCGTGTCCCATGGCCACCTCGAGGCTTTGCTGCGGGAGTCCCCGTCCCCGCGACGCGCAGCGGTGGTTTGCCACCCACACCCGAAGGGAGGTGGCACGATGAACAACAACGTCGTCTATCGCATCGCAAAGGCCTTGCAAGAAAGAGGCACCGCCGTCCTGCGTTTCAATTTTCGAGGCGTGGGTCGGTCGACGGGCAACTATGGAGAAGGCGTGGGCGAGCTCGAAGATGTGCGCGCCGCGCTGAATTTCATGGCCGTTCGCCACCCAGGGCTGCCCCTGTGGCTGGCTGGATTCTCGTTCGGGGCACGCGTTGGACTGCAGGTGGGGATCGACGACGATCGTGTTTCCCGGTTGCTGGGCGTCGGCCTCGCGGTTCGTATGTTCGATCTCGGCTTTCTGCACCATCCGCGTGGAGGCAAACCTTTGGCGGTCGTTCAGGCAGCTCACGACGAATACGGTGATCGCGACGAGATTGATCCCTTTGTCGCGGGAATACCGGATCCCAAACGGTTGTGGATCGTGGAAGGCGCCACGCACCTGTGTCCCGGCAAGCTGGACGAGCTCGAGGCGGCCCTCGGAGCGGCCATCGATTGGCTCGACGCCATCGGACCATGAATGGCTGGTCGGCGGCGCCGCGCCGTCAACGAACAGCAGTGCGCCCCGCGAACAACCCCAACGCGCAACCGGCCAGACAAAAGACCACTGTTCCGACCACGTTGGCCGCCGCCACCAAGAACGATCGCCTTTCGATCAAGAACACGGTCTCCATCGCGAACGAACTGTAGGTGGTGAACCCGCCCATGAACCCGGCCGTCAGGGCCACCCGAAGGCCGGAGGATTCGCTACCCCGAGCGATGAAAAGCCCCATCACCAGGCCCATCGCGAGCGAGCCCACCACGTTCACAATGAAGGTCCCCGCGGGAAAGGTCGCTCCGACCTGCCGCTGAATCGCCGCGGCCAACAACCATCGGCACAGCGATCCAGCCGCGCCCAAGACAGCGATTCCGAGGGCCGTTCGCATGAACATCCCGCGCTAGTATCCCAGGTGGGCTTGTCGGGGCTTGCCGGACTTGTCCGGAATGAAGACGGGCGCCGCCTTGTCGCCGGACACCTTCACGGCCAGCCCGCGCAGGCTCTCGGAGCCAACCGTCACCCGCTGCTTGGATGACTTCATGCTGGCCTCGTGCCAGGTCTCGATGTCGTATTGACCGGGCGGAACGTTCTTGATGGCAAACGCGCCGGATGCGTCCGCTTGGGAATAGTACGGCGTGTCGACGACAAACACATACCCAATCATCGACGAATGGATGTTGCAGAGTATCTGGACGACGCCCGCCTTCCGGAAAGTTTGTGAGTGGGACCCGCCCTGCTTATAGAGGCCGGTATCGAAGTCGTTCGGACTCGACAGCGAAAAGACATTGTGAAATAGGTCGTCTTCGTTCCGGAAATCGACCTTGGTGCCGACCGGTACCGCTAGAACGCGCGGAATGAAGGTCTTGTTGCGCTGGCTCATGATCTTGCCGCGCGCCGGAGCCGGATGTGGCGTCGGCTGTCCGTCGACGCGTTTCATCCAGAGAACCGTGCCCCCGGGTCCGAGCGTGCCACCGCCCGTGACGGTTCCGCTGATCGTAACCCCCGCGGAAGACCGACCGACCACCGGGGCCGCGGGTATCGCAGATCCGTCGGCCTCCGCGGGCGCGGCCGATACGGCGGACACCGCGGAGGTGATAGATGGCGGCGATTTCGGAGCTGGAGAGGACAACGTCGGCGCCCGGCCGCCGGCCCGAGCGCGTGCGTAAGCTGCCAGTGGCCGAATGACCTGATCGGTTTCGGCGTCCAGGCCGGGCAGGCGCAACAGCGCCTCCCACTTGGTCGCGGCGACAACGAAATTGCCGGCGTCATAGGCCTGCTTGCCGCCCGCCAGCAGGTTGAACAGCAGATATTGCCGTTCCGCCAGCGCCTTGACCGCCAAGTCCTGCGGCGTTCGAACCGCCAGCTGCAAGGGCATCTCCTCGCCTGGCCAGCCGGACGCAGCGGCCTGCGCTGTTGGCTGTACCGGAGCCGCGGTCACGCGTGGAGCACCTTCGACAAAGAGCATCACGACGACGACCCCGCCAACTCTGCCCACCCTTTGAACCAGCGCGGATTTCACCATTGATAGACCACCGAGGAAGTGTAGACGTTGTTCGCGACATTCGGCGCTCCCGCGCGCTCGCGGTTCGCCAGCAGCTCGCCTTTCAAGATCAAGGCATCCCAAAGATCGATGCGCAACCCGGCTGTCACTCGGTCCACGGTAACCGGCGTGAATCCCTGGAAGGCGGCGTGTCGCCATTCGTAGCGGGAATATGGGGTGACCCGTCGCAAGGCGGCGCAATCGACCGACCATCCGTACGCCACCTGCGCCCAGATGGCGCGCGCCAGGAAGCCGGACGCCTCGGGGAACACGCCGAGTGCGGTGGTCTTGGTCCCCAGACCCTCGTCCTCGTCGACGTGCACGTACTCGGCCATCAGCGCCAAGCCACCCACGAAGACGCGGGCGTCCACGCCCCACATTTTCTGCAGCGCACCGCGATCGCGTTGGTCGTTGCGGGGGCCGCGCAGACCACTGCCGCCCAGCTTCACCTGCACGACCGCCAAGTTGAGTTCGTACCCAAGTCGCGCCGACAGGACCGGGGCACCCGTCAAGCTCGCGTCCGGGCTCTGTAGCGACTCCACCATGTTGCCGCTGTTCGTGGCAGCCGCGTTCAGGGACAGGGCCGACCACAGGGGCGCGATCTGAAGGCGGTAGAAAAGCTTGGCGCCGATTGATTGCCCGGTGGTGTACCGCGCGCCGAGCGACGGCGTGATACCGGTGCGGATGTTCGCCTGGTTGTCCTGGTATTCGATGCCGAACACGGAATCGAACTTGCCCGCCGAGAGCGCCAGTTCCACCGCTTCAAAAGGCATCACGCGACCGAAGGCTTGTTCCACGAACAACCGAGACGCGTCCCCGCCGCTTGAAAACCGGGGCAGGAACTGCACGCGTGAGAAGATCATCACGGGCGCGGTCGGATGCTGATACCGCACGTCCAGATTCAGCGTGTTCAACAAGAACGACGGATGGCCCGCGATGCCGACGCTTCGCGGGAGAAAGCCATTGACGAACCGGCCCATGGCATCGGTCGATGCGACGTCGCCCCGCGAATTGACGGCGGTCGCAAACGGATCGACACCGTAGTCGGCTGGAAAACGATTGTCCCCCGGCGCGAAACTGGTGCCGTCGCCCTGTGCCTTGGCGAACCCGACATCGATGTAGCCGTTGAGGTGAAGGGCGCTGGCGACCGCGTTTCCTTCGGGCGGCGTATATCCCGCGCCATCATTGTCGGCATCGACATCGGCCTCGGGCGACTGTGCCGCCGCGGCGGCGAAATCCTCGGCGCGGGCGCGCGCGCCGAACGACCAGCCGATCAACAACGCGGCGATGCCGACGAACGCTATGAAGGAACGCTTCACGGCGGCTTTGGCTGCGGCTGGGGTTGCTGCTTCCTGGGGAATGTCTGGTCGCCGAGTTGTAACAGGGGGCACGACACCAACAGCTCGGTGCGACGAATCCGCTCCGCGCCCAACGATTCAATCGCCGCCTGCGAGTCGAGGACAATGCAGGGCCGCGACCCGTCCAAGCAGTTCTGATTGGTGACGACACGTCCGTCCTGCGTGGTGCCCGTCTCCATGGGCAGCTCGACCATGAAAATGCGCCACAACCCGCCGAAATTCGGCTCGATATCCACGGGCGACACCGACGCTGACGCCGCGCCGCTAGCACCACCAGCCCCGTCGACGACCTTGCTGTTGCTCAGGGACGGCGTCGTCGAAAAAAGCGGGTGCGTCCCTCCGACGTTCAGGCGGTCAACGAGCGGCTCCAACTGGCCCGCCTCGTTCCGTTTGGCGAAAACGAAAATAGGCACCTCGCGCACGACGGCGTCGTCATCGGTGTCAAAACGCCCGGGCCCGAGATCTAGGTAACGTCGATCCCCCACCCCATCCCAAGCCGCCGTGTCGTCGTAGTAGCTGTTCTCGGTCCATTCCGCCGGGGGTTCCACGGTAGCGGGTGCAAGCGAAGTGATCCGGCGTTCCATGCGGCGCAGCCCACCCGTTTGATTGGCCGCTTCCAAAACGGCGCGTGTGTCCAGCAGTTTGGTGACATCGGTCCCGAGGGGCACCTGAAACCCGAACACCTGCCAAAATGGGCTGTAGAAATGACTCCGGGGCCCCACACCGAAGACCCACGGCTCCTTGACTGCTGGATCGTCCGCGAACCCTCCCTGGTCGTCGATCGCCCGATACAGAGGCTGCGCCCAGATCTCGTCGACGTTCGCCCATAGCTCGGTCGTGACATAGACCATGGGCAAATGCTCCAGGAATCCGTGCGAGACGGCCAGCTTGTAGTCGCCGGAGGCGGCGTCCGCGTCCGTACTTGGCCGGACAAAATACGAGGCGGGAAATCCGTCCGGCACGCTGCCGCCGACGGCCACGCGACCATCGGCGGGGGCAATCGAAACCAGATCGAACAAGGTCCACAGCCGCCCGCGGCCCGAGCCGTCCCGGGCACCGCAGCCGAGCGCGCCGATGGCGACCACCAGCGCCAGCGCCTTCCGCGGTGGCATCGCAGAGGCGCGGCCTACGATCCCGGTTTGCCCAGCGTCTTGCTTCCTGGCTTCCACTCGACCGGACAACGTTCGCCGGTTTGCAGTGCCTGCACCATGCGCAACGTCTCGGACACCGAACGACCGAGCAAATCCGCATTGTAGGACGCGTGCTGCACGACGCCTTTGTCGTCGATGATGAACGTGGCCCGCAGCGCGATGCCATCCGATTCGACGAGCGCGTCGTAATCGCGCGCGATGGTCTTGGTGAAATCGGCCAAAAGAGGGTGATTCAATTTCCCGAGCCCGCTCTTGATCCACGCCTTATGGGAGTGTTTTGAATCGGTCGAACATCCCAGGATCTCGCAATTGAGGGCCTTGAACTCCTCATGACGACGCGAGAACTCCTGGATTTCCGTGGGGCAAATGAAAGTGAAATCCGCCGGATAGAAGAACAGCACGACGTACTTGCCCTTGAGATCCGAGAGCGAAATCTGTTTGAAGTCGCCGTCCCCAACGACCGCGACAGTGGTGAAATCAGGGGCTTTCTTACCAACCAAGCTCATGGGTGCCTCCGAGTTGAATTTTTCGAGTCGAACTTAGCACAAGGCATGAATGATGTGTGGGCCGCTTCCCACTTGTAGGGCCATCCGGCGTCGGATTGAATGGATTGATGGAGCTGCGCGATCTGCGATATTTCCTGGCGTGCGTGGATGAAGGGAACGTAACCCGCGCGGGTCAGCGCATTCACGCCGCCCAGCCGACGCTGTCGCATGCCATCCGTCGTTTGGAGCGAGAAACCGGTACCCGCCTACTTGAACGGCGCCCCCGTCACCGCGTGCGTCCTACCCCGGCGGGCGAGCTCTTGGCGACGCGCGCCCGGCGAGCCCTGGACGTGATTCGCGGTTTTTCCGACGATTTGGCCGCGTTGCAAGGGCTCCTGACGGGCAGTCTGCGGGTAGCGGCCATACAAAGCCTGGCCGTGACGCTGCTGCCGCCGGCGCTCGCGCTCTACGCGGGACAATTCCCTGGCGTCGAGATTGACACCCGGGTCGCCCAAGCGGACGCCATCCTGGATGTCGTTCGCGACGGACGCGCCGACGTCGGCCTGATCGCCGGGCCGATGCCAACTGTTCCTGCGGCTGTCATGACCGAACGCCTGTACCGTGAGCCCTTCGTCGCCGTCGTGCGCGCCGCCGATCCTCTGGCCCGGCGCGCGCAAATTCCGATGGCCGAGCTGCGGGACCGCCCGCTCGTGCTGGTCCCGGCTTCGTCGCCCACGGGGGCAACGATTCACGCCGCCTGCGTGGCCGCGGGCCTGGCCCCACGCATACGCATGACCATCGATTCGGGCGAAGCGTTGCGTGAAATGGTTCGAGCCGGTGTCGGCATCACCATCTTGCCCGCCCGTTACCTGACCGGGCCGCAAAGTGGACTACGCGCCGTCCGTCTGGTGCGACCAACGCCCTGGCGGGAGGTCTTCGCGTTGCGAGCGCCGGGCGAGCCTTCGGCGGCGGCGGCGGCTTTCTTGGATCTTTTGCGCAAGCAGGTCCGGTCTTGAAAAGGGGTTCGCACGGACCGGTTCTGATCCTGTCGGCCTTCGACCCCGAGCTTGTGTCCGTGCGTCGCGCGCTAAGACGCGCGGAGATTCCTTTGTCGAAGGTTGTATGCGTCGCCGCGGGAATCGGCGCGATCGATGCCGGCGTGGGCGCTGCGCACGCGGTAGCGGTGTGTCGACCGCGGCTGGTGCTGTTCATCGGCACCGCCGGCAGCTACGCGGCGGGAACGCCACTCGGCAGCGTCGTCATCGCCCGCCGGGTGCTGCTCGCGTCGACGGCTGTTACGCGGGGCGACGGCTACCTGCCCGATCCCATGGTGACCCTCGTCAATACCGACGCGCGTTTGCGGCGCGCGCTGCTCGCTGCGGGACGTCCGGCCGCCGTGGCGGCCGACGTGGCGACGCCGCTCGCCATCACGACCAGCGCGGCACTCGCTCGACGTCTGGCAAAAACGACCGGGGCTGGTGCGGAAAACCTGGAACTGTTCGCCGTGGCCCGAGCCGCCCACCCGGCCGGCGTCCCCTTCGGCGCGGTACTGGGTATTTCGAACATAGTCGGCCCACGCGCGCACGCTGACTGGCTTCGTCACCAAGCACCCGCGACCCAAGTGGCATCCGAGGTGGTCTTGGCTTTCCTGTCTCGTGGCGTGCTCGCGCCTATCGCGCCCGCGCGGCGGGCGACTGTCCCGAGGCCTCGCTAGCGGCGACACCGACAGGGATCCCGGTGGTATTGGTCATCGTCGAGCGCGGCCAGGCACGATGAACGAGCTGTTCATGATCAGGGCGGGGTGGCAGAAGGCCCGCGCGGGCACGCATCGCGCAGAAAACAACTGGCGGGATCGGCGTAGAAGCGTTCGAAATTGCGCGCCTCCGGGTGCCCGGGATAGGGCACGTAGTAGTTGAAATAGTGCCCAGTCGCGATGCCGTCGAAGTACGTTTGCCAGACCAGTACGTAGGCCACCCTCGCCTCCTTTGCCAGAACCAGCAATTGTCGATTGAACCAGTCCTCGGCGACGCTGGGCACGACCGAGGCGCGCTCGGCTGCACTTAAAACGATGGGGCCCGACGCCGAAAGCCCGAAGTGCCGGAGCAACGCCGCGCGGTCAAGGGGATCGAACAGCAGAGCCAGCGCCGCATCCACGCTCTTCTTGTCGTTCACGAGAAGGGATCCTCGGGGCCCCGCTTTGCGGGCGAGCTCCTCGAGCTGCAAGCGGTAGGTGCCCGCCTCCGTCAAAGCGTAGGGTTTTGCACGCGACCGGGCTTCCTCGGCGAGCACGCGCAACTGGAGGCCGAAAAGCCTCAGATCAGCCCGATTCGAGGCGCGCGCGATGGGATGGTACAGATCGATCCCCAGCACGTCGAAGACGTCGTCGCCCGCATAGGCCTCGACATAGTACGGGCGGCGCTGCGCGACGTAGATCTCGGCGCGTCGCGCGGAGGTCGCCCGTGACGCGGGCAACGTCGCCGCGCGCTGCGCCGAGCTCAGGTTGGCAAGGCCCGCCACGCCGAGCTCCCGCACCAGACGTTCGCGCAGCTGATCGCGCGCCTGCGCGGCGGGCTCCATCGCCTTGTTTTGCGCGGCCGTGAACCGCTCCCCTTCCTCGGCGCCAAGCAGCCTGTCGGTCGAATACGCAAAAAGAAGGTTATTCATTCCCGGTTCGGCCCGCATGGTCGAGACAAAGGCGCGGACCATGGCCTTGTAGGCATCGGGACCGGAGACGGCGTCTGGCTTGCCGAGAAGCGCCGCGCAGTTCCAGTAGGGCTGTCCCCACCAGAACCAGGATCCCGTGTGCTCGTGAAAAGGGCGCATTATGATCGGCAAGCCCGAAAGCTTTTCCTCGCGCAAGACCTGGGCGGCGTGCTTCGCGTGCGCGACCAGCCAGGTCATCCCAGTCGTCCCCTGATAGGGGCCCGCGGTCAACGGCACTTCGTTCGCAATCTGACAGAGGCACTTCAACGTCTCGGGGACATCCGCGCGCGAGGCGATCGGGCGGTGGTACTCGTCCTCGGCATAGAAGGATGAACCGCCCAGAATCGGCCGGATCACGACGTCGCGGCCGTTTGCCTTCACGGTGGCGAGCGCCTCCGATTGAACACTCGCGCCGGCGTTGCAGCTCGGCGCATGCCAATCCATCGTGACCAGACCGCCCTGTGCGAATTGACGTCGAATGGCCTCCGCGATCACGGCCCGGCGGTTCCAGCCCGTGGGCTCGAAGGCCAGCATCCCCAGGCTCACGCCCAGCACCGCGGGATTGTCCCCCACAAGGGCCTCGCTGTCGGAGGTAAACCGTCCTGCGCCTGCGGTCGTCTCGAACCATTTGCTCGTCGAAACCAGTGCGCCCTGCGAATACATGCCCCACAACGTCGAATTCTCCTGGCCGAACAGAAATTGTTCGGAGCGATTGAGGCGGGCGAGGCGTTCCGTCACTTCGGTCTTGGTCGGCGCGACCGGGACGGTCCCGCCCGCGGAGCCGTCCCTTCCCGCCGTCGACGAGACGGTCGTGAGGGAGGCAGCACCACCCGCTCCCCCAGGCGCCGTGGCCACGCCCGAGCCAGCGTCACCGACGGGCGCCGCCGAGCGCGCGGCTGCGGTCATGCACGATGTGGCACTCACCAGCGCGAGCGCCGCGATCGCGCACGCGGCCGTCCCGACCTCGCCGCGTCCCCATGAGGCGAGCCCACATCGAGAGTACGACAGTGCCGGCGGCGTCCCCGTTGAAGCAACGATCACCAAGAGGGTGTATCACGTTGAACGAAATGATGAACCTTCACCATATCCGGGGGCCGTCTCGCCCGGGTCGGATGATGGTATCGGCGTTGCATATGCCTCGGCTATGAGATTGATCGCGGCGGCCACCGCCATCCTGGCGGGCGGATGTGCTCTGACGACACCCGCGCCAGTGGGGCCGATCCGCCCCGGCACCACGCCTCAAATCCAGGCTTCCTGGGCGGTTGCGTATGGGCGAGCGAACGCAACGGTGGACGGCGCCCCCTTGGCCGGCAACGGACAGGAGCAGGTCCTGGGTCGTTCAAAGGTAGTCGATCCTCTGCCGAATCCGCTGCCATTGACCCTTGGTGTTCGGCAAGCACTGAACGGAACCCTCGACGCGGGGGTGGATTTCGGTTGGGTGGATTCAGGCTTGGACTTGCGCACCGACCTGTCCGCTGTCGGCGACTCGATGCCAATCGTTCTCTGCGCGGGCCTGCGTAGCGGAGCAATCTCGTACTTCGCGAAGAATACTTACGATGGGCGCCTCACCCTCGAGCTTTATCCCGACCTGTCCAGGGCGCGGGATCGGTCGTTCCGGTTGATCTTTTCCGTTGGCGTCGCGGCGGGGGTTTTTGCGCACGAAATGATCCTCCCGGAAGGTTACCAAGGCGCCTCGGACGCACCCACCGGCCCACCGGTGGCCCGGATCCAGCGTCGCGAGGTCCGGTTCCAAACCTCCATCGGTACCTATTGGCACGGCACGAACCGCGGCGTCAGCCTGACCATTTCGCCCTGGTTCCTCCTTCGCGCCTCCGATCCGACGTCCACTTCTTGCAAGGAGTGCGACGGGCATCCTGCGATCTCGAACTTTTCGCAAACCTGGGGCGTTGCCCTCATTGTGGCGCCAACTCTTGATTGGCCGCACGCTGAAAAACATCTTCAGGCGTCAGGGTCATGACATCCTTCCTGGCTTGAGTTGAGGTGCGGCCGCAGAACACCGGCCGATTTCGCTCCTGCCAACGAAACGAGTGGGATGTTTCGCTGGGCCGCGGGATGTCCGTGGACGGTGTGGTCGTGGGTAGCCGGCCGACCTCAGATCTCGGCGATCTGATCGCCCCACAGCTCGTCGAGGAAGCGCTTCCAAGGCAGGCAGCGGATTGACCCGCGTTTCGTCTCGACGGGGTCCTCGGAGACCAGAAACAGCCTGCGGACGATCTTCTCCTCGGCCAGCGCCTCGAGTCCTCGCAGGTCGGAACCGGTGACCCGCCTGGTCGCTTTCACCTCGATCGCCGTGTGATCGCCGATCACGAAGTCGACCTCGTGATCGGCGACCGAACGCCAGTAGCAGAGCGGCTCGTGGTGCCGGCGGTAGTCGAGGTAGGCCCGCAACTCCATCGCCAGCCACTGTTCGAAGCTGCGGCCGTAGAGGTCAGAATTGCGATCCAGGACCTTCGTACCGGCCAGCGCGTGGGTGACACCGGTATCAAAAAAATAGAACTTGGCCGTGCTGATGGCCTTTCGTTTCTTCGACTTCACCCAGGCCGGAAGCAGGAAGCCCACCAGGGTGTCCTCGAGGAGGAAGTAGTGCTCGCGCACCGTCGCGGCGGGAAGGCCCGCGTCGTTTCCGATCTTCGCGAAGTTGAGCATCTGACCGTTGGTGAGCGCCGCGGTGGTCAGGAACCGGGAGAAGGCCGGGAGCCGCCGCACGAGTCCCTCGGCCTGGATCTCCTCGTGGAGGTAGGTTCGAACGTAGGCGTGAAGCTCTTCCTCCGGCTCGTCGCTTAGAACCACCGGGGGGAGCCCGCCGTAGCGAAGAAAGCGCAGCAAGTCGAACCGCGGGATCTCGGGGTATGTCAGCGGGTGCAGATGGGCCGTCCAGGCCCGGCCCCCGAGCAGGTTGGCATGACCGCGCTTGAGCTTCCGAGCGCTGCTGCCCGTGAGGATGAAGCGCATTCTTCTCTCCTCGATGAGGCGGTGGACCTCGTCCAGCAGCGAGGGCAGCTTCTGAACCTCGTCGATGACGATCGGTGAAGACCGTCCAGGGCGGCCTCCCTCGATGAGAGACTCCAGCAGGCCGGGATTGACTGACAGTCGGAGGTAGATGTCGGAACGGAGCAGGTCGATGACGACCGCCTGATCACCGAGCTGCTGTCGGATCAGGAAGCTCTTCCCGGTGGCGCGGGGTCCGAGGAGAAAGAAGGACTTCTTCTTCGCCAGTGCCGCGACGTCCAGTGGCCGAGTAAAATCCATGATTGTTATTGTTGATTATAATTATAAACAACGATAGTGCCACGGATTATAGATCCTGCGTCCGACGAGCCCCGTTCCGTTACTTCGGGAAAGGGCAGCGCCCCAAAGGCAGGATGCCAGGGATCCCAACCTACGCGGCCGCGGCGTCTTTCAGGCCCTGCACGTCCAGCTTGACCATCTTCATCATGGCCTGCATGACCTGATTGGCCTTCCGCGGGTTCTTGTGGGCGAGGAGCTTGCCGAGCGCCTCAGGGACGATTTGCCACGACAGGCCGAACCGGTCCTGAAGCCAGCCACACTGATTGGGGACGCCGCCGCCCGCCAAGAGCTTCTTCCAGTAGGTGTCTACCTCCTTCTGCGTTTTGCAGTTGACGAAGAACGAGATGGCCGGCGTGAACTTGAAGACGGGCCCCCCATTCAAAGCCAGGAACTGCTGTCCTTCGAGCGTAAAAGTCACGGACATGACCGACCCCTTTGGACCGGGGCCGGAATCCCCGTAGCGCGAGACGCTGGTGATCTTCGAACCCTTCTTGAAGATGGAAACGTAGAACTTGGCGGCTTCGAGAGCCTGAGTGTCGAACCAAAGGAATGGGGCAATTTTCTGCATGGCGTGTC
>JADGRC010000292.1 GCA_017881245.1 Pseudomonadota bacterium | reverse complement strand
GGTGTTCCACAGGTTCCACGTGAAACATTGGGCGTCACGTTTCACCACTTCCAGCGTTTGCCATCGTGCCAGAGGCAAGTAGCGCTACGCAGCCGCTACATCGAGAAGGAAATCGCGTCGTAAGATCGAATCGAATCCCGTTGGGGACGTTACCTCCCGGCCACCCTGGTGAACTAATCCCGCCGTCGGGGCGAGGCCGTCCAGTAGTTCGACGGTCGGCGCGGCCTCCCAGCGAATAAAATCCGGCCGCGTGCCCACCGTGGCCTCATCCCACAACGTCAGCGGCCCGACCAGCCGCCGCAGCACCATCCGCGCGATTTTGGGTGCCGCGCGGAGGTCCGATTTCCATTGCTCGGCGCGCTGTTGCAACGCGGCCTTGAGCCGTTCGTAGCCCAGCGCCGGGACACGCGGGATACGTAGCCGCGCGTCCAGCTTGCGGATTTCCCCCTTGTTCGTGCGAATCAGTGGCGCCACGGACTCCGGCGGAACGCCTGCCGCAATCGAGGCGACCAGCCGGTCCACCTCCGTCTGGAGCCGGTCGCGCTCCGCCGCGAGCCACGCCGTTTCGTCGGGCGCGTGCTCGACCAGCGACAGCAGCTCGTTCAAGGAAGCGCGTGCCCAGCACTTCGCCCTCAAGATGGTTGCGAGCGGCTCGGGCTCGATACGAGACTCGGCGACGGCTCAAATAGTGGACGTTGCCTGATTATCGCACGCACGCGGGGCTGGGCGGGCTGACGCCGGAACCGCGCACAGGCGAGGACCGCGCGCGGGCGAGTACAACTCGATTCGGAGGCCTTCGTCAGGACAGGACTCGCGCACGAACGCGGCGCGGTCCGCGCCGGCCTGTGCCAGGGCGGCGTCGAACAGCGTCCTGAGATGATCGGCAGGCTCGGCCATTGATTCAATACGCCCAGTTAACGATCGCGCCCACTTTCTTGGCGCTGACCCTCTGGCCGCCATCGATCCCCGCGCCAGCCGAGTGGTCGAATTGCGGTTCTTCGGCGGGCTCGTGGAAACGGAGACCGCGGAAGTCCTCGGCATTTCGGTCGCCTCCCTCAAGCGAGACTGGCTGTTCGCACGTGCATGGCTCCTCGATCGGCTGGAAACGCCGTTCCGGGCGGCGCCGTAATCCTCGTGAGCTGTTTTTCGGAAATTCTGCGCTTCTAGTGTGTAGGGCGTTGGAGACGTCGCTCGCAGGAGGCTCC
The DNA here is from genome assembly GCA_017881245.1 of Pseudomonadota bacterium. Taxonomy (GTDB): domain Bacteria; phylum Myxococcota_A; class Polyangia; order Fen-1088; family Fen-1088; genus FEN-1088. The sequence goes on along the minus strand of JADGRC010000292.1, from coordinate 3,281 downwards.
GAATTTGATGAAGTGCACAGCTCGCAACTTGACCGTTGTCATCTCGACCGCGATCGCCATCGGCGCCGCGGTCTGGGCGTCGGCCGATCAGCCCGACCCTCATGTCCTGACGTTTCCCGATGACACGGGAATCGTTCGCACGTTCAACACGGCCGGTCGAGTCGATACCGACAACCCGTTCTTTCAGAGCCTCGGCACCAACGGACGCTCCTGCGCCACGTGCCATCAAGCGTCGGATGGATGGTCGGTCTCGCCAGCGCATCTTCGCGAGCGCTTTGCCAGATCTAGAGGCCTGGATCCGATTTTCAGCCCGAACGCGCGCACCGTATTTTCACAACGGGTCGGCGGCGACGATTGCCGACGCCGTCGAGTTCTACAACACGCGATTTCAACTGAACTTGAGGCCTCGAGAAAAGGCGGATCTCATCGCATTCTTGCTGGCTTTGTAGGCGCAGGTTGCGCCCGCATTCGGCGTTCCGTGCGGACTAGACAGGCGACATCATTTTACGAGCGATAGAAATGAATATTCAGATCCGTCCCATGGGCGAGGGTGACGTTGACACGGCCGATCGAACGTTCCGTGTCGCCTTTGGCACTTTCCTCGGTTTGCCCGATCCGTCCCAGTTCATGGGGGATGCAGGCTTCCTGAAGACGCGCTTCAAGGCGGACCCCTCGGCCGCGTTCGTCGCAGAGACGAACGGCGAGGTCGTCGGTTCGAATGTCGCCACGAACTGGGGCAGTGTGGGCTTCTTCGGGCCGCTGACCGTCCGGCCAGATCTCTGGGACAAGGGGATCTCCCAGAAGCTGATGGAGCCGGTGATGCAGAAGTTCTCTGAGTGGAACAACGCGCATCTGGGCCTCTTTACCTTCTCGCACAGCCCGAAGCACGTGGGCCTGTATCAGAAGTACGACTTCTGGCCACGCTGCTTGACCGCCATCATGATCCGGCCGATCCAGGGCGAAAAGGCGTCTCCGGCGATGGCCGAATGGAAGTTCTCGGGGATTCCGCAGAGCGAACAAATCGCTGTCCTCAAGGAGTGCCGGGGCGTCACCGGCGCCCTCTTTGACGGACTCGACACCACCATCGAGATCGACGCCATCGCCCAACAACACCTCGGCGAGACCGTGCTTCTGTGGAGCGGTTCTCGGCTCGACGGGTTCGCGGCCTGCCACATCGGCCCTGGTACCGAGGCGGGTTCGGGCGCCTGTTACGTCAAGTTCGCAGCGATCCGTCCCGGTGCGGAAGCGGCCTCCAATTTCGACCGACTGCTGGGCGCCTGCGACGCGTTGGGCCGCGAGACGGGCTGCAAGGTGGTCATGGCCGGCGCCAACATGGCCCGAAGCGCGCAGTACCGCGCCATGCTCGCGACGGGGTTCAAGACGCAGGTGCTCGGCGTGGCGATGGAGAAGGCGAACAAGACCGGATACAACCGCCCCGACGTGTACATTATCGACGACTGGCGATGAGACATTGGTCCGGTTGGCCGGCTTGCGCCGCGCACCTTCTGTCAGGTCACGTGGCTGTGCCCGCCATAGACTCGATCGGCTCGGCAAACACAAAGCCGATTCGTCACCCGAAATCTCCAAAGAACAAACTCAATGTCCGCCGACGCTTGGCGTATGCCTGAGACGTCACCACGCCGGGGCGATACGGTCTGACCGTCGTTGATTCGTCGTTCTCGCCATCTCAACCCAAGGGCATTACCAGTCGACAGCTGTCAGCGGCCTCCCAACCCGGCCATCGGTTCCATCCCGCAGATCGGAAAATCCCCCAAGGTCGAGGATCGACGTCGCAGGCACTGAGATCAAAGCGAACGGATGGGCGAGCTGACAGTGTCTCGCGGAAAGAACTACTGTTTCCTCTCTGGCGGCCTTCCTCGATTGTTCGAGGTCGACCTCTGCGAGGTGAGGAGGCGTCCACCCTGACCGGCGGCCCAACACGCGCTTCCATTCCTTCGATTTGAATCGCGGCACGTTCGACAAGGTAACCCTACGCAGCTGCCAGATCCAGCAGGAAATCCCGTCTCAAGATTGCATCGAATCCCGTTGGGGACGCCATTCACGTTCGCACAACATCAGAATCGGCGAGGCTACCGATCGTCGCGCAACACCTTGAGCATTCCGGACGCGACGACCCACAGACCCAAGGCACCGACAAATATGATCGCGGCGAGGAGGACCCAGCCGTTCGTGGGGGACTCATTCAAAATACGAACGGGGATGCCTGTTCGGATCGAATGCAGTGCCAGTGGGGTCAACGCGAGCACGCCGATCACGGCTGCCGAGCCAAGGATCACCGACCGCCTGTTCTGGCGTCGGGCGTACGCGGGGTGCAGCTTCGCAGGCGTTGACACGTGGGAAGTCCCGCCCGTCGCGGCCGTGGGTGGGCCAGGGGCGAATAGGTAGACGGCGTACCATCCGAGGCCGGCGAGGCAGATTGCGGCGGCGACGAGTCCGACGAGCAGGCGCACAAGGGTCACTCCCAAAAACGTATCACGGAGAAGTGCCGCCGGCATGCCCGCTGGCACGGGGTGTCAGGCATTGGCCACGAGCCTTCAGCTCAGTGAGCATCTCGGCATTTTGGGCTGGTGCTGGCCGTCAATTCTGTCGAATCAGCTCCACACGCCGATTCCGCGCACGTCCGCGCTCGGACTTGTTCGACTCTTTGGGCTGGGATGCGCCAAAGCCGTTGGTGAGCAATCGTCCTCCGTCGATCATCCATTTTTCCATCAACGCCGTGCGCACGGTTCTGGCGCGCCGCCGCGACAAATCCAGGTTCATCTCATCGCCTCCGACATCGTCGGTGTGTCCGTTGATGAGGAGGGTCCAGTCAGGATGCGCCTTCATGGCGTCGGCGATCTCATGCAAAACGGGTTCGGACTCGGCACGAAGTGAGTCGCGTGCGAAGTCGAAGTAGATGCCGTAGACGTCGGCGCGCTTCTCGACAGCCAAATGCTGCTCGAGTTCGTTGGTGGTCGGGAACGACACCTTGGTGTAGGTGATGAAGAATTTATCCAGCGTCGGGATGTAGTAGTCGAGCATCAGCGGGAAGCGCGCGTCGTTCAGCACCTTCACCCTGACGATCCCGTTCTGTCCGATGTGGCTCGCCTCCAAGGTTGCGACGTCGACCAGCTTGTCGTTGATGAGGATGGCGAAGGTGCCCGCACCATCCGACTTCAACACCCCTTCGATGTCTGCGTCGGTGAATCTCGGATCGCGATCATAAATGCCGAGGTACCGATGCGGCGTCTGGCCCTTGGTGGTCAGTGCCGCGAACGACG
>JADGRC010000291.1 GCA_017881245.1 Pseudomonadota bacterium | reverse complement strand
GGCGGCACCGCAATCCCCGTGACCAGGTTTGTATCGGACCTCCATCGGACTCGCCATGCGTATTGCTTGTGTCTTCGTCCCCCAGATTGCGTTGCAAGCGGCGCTGCGCCGTTTTCCCGAATTGCGAGGCAAACCCGTCGCGCTCGTGAAGACATCGGAAAGCAGAACGAAGATCGCGAAGGTGGTCATGATCAGCGCCGAAGCTCGGCGTGCCGGCGTGCGTCCCGGCCTGACCGCGGCGCAAGCGGCGGCCGCGTGTCCAGGGTTGGCGCTACTTCCCATGGCCGACGCGGATCTGGAAGCAGCCGATGCGGCTCTCGCGGATTTGGGGTTTGCGTTCGCGCCGCGCATCGATCGTGAATCTGCGCGCGTCTTTTTCGAGGTCGGGGATCTGAGCCAGTTGTATCCGTCTGAGCTGGCGGTGACGCAGGCGATCCAGTCACGCGCCGTTCGCGTCGGACTCGGCGTACGCGTGGCCATAGCCGCGCGCAAAGGCGTGGCCCGCATCGTGACCCGCGCGGCGGAACGGGGCGTGGTGCCGACCGGGGGCGAGGCGCGATTTTTGGCCCCCCTACCCTTGCGCGTGCTCGGCGAGCCGTTGCCCCCTGAAATCTCCGAGGTATTCGCCCGCTGGGGAATCGCGACGATTGGCGCGCTGGCGAAATTGTCGGCCGCCGACATCGGGTTGCGCCTGGGCGCCTGCGGTGCGCATCTGCATCGCCTGGGGCGGGGTGATGACGACGAGCCATTTTTGCCGGTGCTGCCTGCGGACGCCGTTGAAGAGAGCGTGGATCTGGATGATGCGATCGCCGAGTTGGAACCGTTGTCATTCGTATTGCGTGGGCTTTTCGATCGAATTTTGGCGCGACTTGCCTGCCGCAGCCTGGCGTGCGCCGCGATTACGCTGCGATTTCAATTGGACTCCCGCGCGTTCGACGTCCGTGAAGTGAACCTGGCGGCGCCGACACGCGAAACGGCACCTCTGCTACAGCTTGTACGTCTGGATCTGATGCGCCGGCCGCCGGATGGTCCCGTTACCGCGGTGCTGATCGTCGCGCGCCCCGCGCGTGTACGCGCGGCGCAGATGGACTTTTTGCGCCCGGCGGGGCCCGCACCCGATCGTCTGGCGGCGACCATTGCCCGCCTGGGCGCGCTGTGTGGTCCCGAAAACGTCGGCGCTCCGCGCGCCGAGGACACCTGGCGCGAGGAAGCCGTCGGCATCAACCCGTTTGCGCTCGGAGAGCCGGCCTCGCCAGCCACGGGCGACGACGGCACGCGCTCCTTGACGATCCGGCGCTATCGTCCACCCGAGGAAATCGAAGTCATCTGGGGCCCGGATGGACCGGCCGCGTTGCGTGGCAAGGAAACCACGGCCCGCATATTGGTCGCCGCCGGCCCTTATCGCCTGAGCAGTGAATGGTGGCGGCGCGAGCCCAATGCCGACTACGAAGGCCCCCGCGACGATGGCGGCGGCGCGTCCGCGCGTGATGGCACGAATGCCGTGTTCGGTTTTTCCCGAGACTACTGGGATGTGCATGCTTCCGACGGCGCGCTCTACCGCCTACACCACGATCGCCACCACGATCGCTGGTATCTCGACGGGTATTATGACTGACCCGTTCAGCCCGCGTCGGTGACTTGCGTCGCGGACAGGACCGTCTTGCCGTAAAGGCTCTTGCCCCCGCTCGCGATGACCTGGCGATACCAGTCAAATGAATCCTTCGGAATGCGGCGCTGGGTCTGGTAATCGACATACGTCAAACCGAACCGCTGCTTGTACCCGTCGGACCATTCGAAATTGTCCAACAACGACCACGCGTAATAACCAGTGATGGGCAGACCTTCCTTGATACCGCGCCCGAGCTCGAGCAACGCCCGGTGCATGTAGTCGATGCGCTGCGGGTCGTGAACCTTGCCGTCCAGGAACACCTGATCGCGCGTGGATAGGCCATTTTCCGTAATCGACATCGGCAACCCATAACGCTCGTGGAAAAAGCGCGGTCCCCAGTATAGGGCCCCGGGCGTGATGGATTGCCAATCCACGCCCGACCGCGGGTACCCGGGAGGAAGACTGACCGGCACGGGCTTGCCGTCCTCGCCGCGGCGCCAAGTGTCGGCCTTGTAGATGTTCAGCCCCAGAAAATCGATGGGCTGCTTCATCTCGTCCAAATCGGCCGCCTTGAACGCCGGCATGTCCTTGCCGAACAGCTTCACGCCGTCCTCCGGATACCGTCCCATCATGACGGGATCCGTCCACCAGCTATTGTTCCACTCGTTCCGATCGCGCACCGAAAAATTCGCCCACCGGGCAGCCTCGATATCCTCTGGCTTTTCGGTCGCGGGCTGCGTGAGCTGAGCCGACAGGACGTATCCGATCTTGACACTCTTTTCGTCACGCTTGGTGTGTGCCCGCAACGCCTGCACGGCCTTGGCGTGCGCCCGCATACCGTTGTGCGCGGCGGTCAAGTAATCCGGGTCCTTAAGCTTGTCCCCGGGCGCATGAACGCCATCGCGCAGCGCCAGGCCGATGAAACACTGCGGTTCGTTCTGCGTCACCCAGTCCTTGATGCGATCGCCGAGCTTTTCTGCCACCAACCCAGCGTAATCGGCGAACCAATCAGCGACGTCCCGATTCAACCAACCGCCCCGTTTGTAAAGGGCCTGGGGAAAATCCCAGTGAAACAACGTACACAACGGCGCGATTCCCGCCTTTTGTAACTCGTCCAGCAAGCGGTTGTAAAAATCGAAGCCCTTGGAATTGGCGGCCCCCACGCCTTCCGGCAGGACGCGCGGCCACGAGACACTAAACCGATAGGATTTCACGCCGAGACGCTTCATCAGCGCCACGTCTTCCTTGTAACGGTGATAGTGGTCGCAGGCGACGTCGCCCGTGTGCCCTTCGAATACCGCGCCTGGTTTCTTGCAAAACACATCCCACACGGAAGGACCCTTGCCATCCTCGGTGGCCGCGCCTTCGATCTGATAGGCCGCCGTCGCCACGCCCCATTGGAACTTCTTCGGAAAGGCGGATCGTCCACCTACCGATGCATTCACGGACGCCCCCGCTGACGCGCCGGCGCCATTCGGCGAAGGCGATCCGGCCGCGCGGGCCGAACGCGCCACTGACCAGCCGATCGTGCCGCCGACGGCCCCGGCCGACAAAGGTCCAAGGAGTGATCCACGCAAGAGCTGGCGGCGGCTGAGATCGAGCTTTGAATCCGATGACATGGCGTAGGTCCTTCCTTGGCTATGCGCGTCTTGTACCATCCTTGACGCGGTGGAAACACCCCGTTACGTTCGATCACGTTGACAATAGTTCGCTGGCTGCTGTTGGGTACCTTATTGGAGGCGGCTGCGTGCGCCAACGATACAGCCGCGCAGCCCACCGACATGAAAATTCCTACGGACGCGGGTGATGGCACCGGCGATCTGCCGGACCATCCGATGATGACCGAGGGCCCAAACGATGCGATGTCTGGTTTGCTGCGGGACGCCGCCCCGGCGGATGCGGGCATCACCCAGACCGAGCCACCCTTCACGATTCCCGTGTGCGCCGACGTATCGGACGTCAGATGCTGTCCGTCGGCGATCGGATTCGAGGACGGCAGCACCGAACACTTCTTGCCGCCCGCATGCTGCAAGCTCGCGCTTTCCAACCCCCGCGTCGTCATGAGCCCCACCGCGTGTGGACGCGGAGCCCTCCAACTGGACGCCGACTTCAGGGCGACCAACGACGCCTCCATGTGCGGCGAGGTGAAGGAAGACGTCGCGTGCTCATTTCAAACGGGTGAGATTTCGCGGGCCGTGCTGACGTCTCTCGACGTGACGGGGCTGACCATGTCGGCTGCCGTCTACCTCGATGGTCCGCCGCTTCCCGCCGGGCCTGTGGACGCGCAATTCTTCGTCCTCGGCCGGGGCGGCCTCATTGAAGGCTCCCTCGTACCCTTAACCAACCCGGGCGTGTGGTCGGTCGTGGAGCTTCCCATCGTGAACGATGGAACCGAGCCCGGGGCTGACATTCGGCTCATCGGCCTGCGAATCGCCTTTCACGGACAGGCCTGGGCCGGTCGGGCTTTTCTCGACGAGTTCAGCTGGAACTAATGACGCCCGCGGGCGGTCCCGTTTGCACCACCGTTACGCCGCGAAGGAATGACCGCGACGCCGCGTGTACGCTTCGTGATACATCCGCTCGTAGGCGGCCGCGGCCCGGCTCCAGGAAAAATCTTGGGCCATCGCGGAGCGCCGCATTCCCTCGATGTGCAGCGGCCGATTGAAATAGGTCGACAGCGCCCAACCAACTGTGTTGGTCAATCCCGCCACGGTCAGATCCTCGAACATGAACCCCGTCCCCGTCCCGTGCTTCTCGTCGTAGTTCTGGACCGTATCGATCAATCCCCCGGTGGCACGAACGATGGGCAAAGTACCGTAACGGAGGCTGTACATCTGATTCAAGCCACAAGGTTCGAATCGGGACGGCATCAGAAAGAAATCCGCGCCGGCCTCAATCCGATGCGCGAGACCGTCGTCGAACCCGATGAAGGCGCGAAACTTGTCCCCCCGCCGGTACGACAGAGCCGCAAAGAAACGTTCCGCCTCGGAATCCCCGGAACCAAGCAGGACCAACTGCATGTCCCACTTGAGCAGCAAATCCAACGCGTATGCCAGGACATCCAGCCCCTTTTGCGGTGTCAGCCGTCCGATTACGCCGAAAAGCGGGGTGCCCGGGCGAACCGGCAGCCCGACCTCTTTCTGAAGAGCCGCCTTGCAGGCTGCCTTCCCGATTGGATGGTCGGCGTCGAACCCGGCGGGCAACAGCGGATCAGCCGTCGGATTCCACTCGTCGAAATCGATGCCGTTCAAGATCCCGCGCAACTCGGTGCCTCTTGCCGCCAAGACCCCGTCCAGACCGAACCCGTACGCGGGCGTCTGGATCTCGCGCCCGTACGTCGGACTCACGGTGGACAACATCGTGCTGTGGGCGATCGCACCCTTCATCAAGTTGACGTCGCCAAAATGTTCGAATTCGCCGGGATTGTAGTGCTCGGGACCGAGGCCCGTGATGAACATCGATCCGCCGTCGAAATTCCCTTGATAGGCGAGATTGTGAATCGTGAACACGGATGCGGAAGCGTGCAACGGGCGGGCCCACTCGACGGTGTTGATGTACGCGGGAATCAATGCCGTCTGCCAGTCGTTGGCGTGAACCACATCCGGGATAAAGGCCAACGCCTTGCACAGCTCGAGTGCTCCGCGCGACAACAAAGTGAATCGCTCCAAATTGTCGAGATAGGCCTGCCCCGGTGGTCCGTAGAGATACGGGCGATCGAAAAACCGGTGGTATTCGATGAAGTAGATGGGAACATCGCTGCCGGGCAAGCGACCCAGGCGAACGCCCGCGCGCAACGGGCCGCCATACATGGGCACGTTCAGCATGCCGTCCAGGGGTTCGAGATCTCCCCACTTGATTCCGGCATAAAGCGGCATCACGACCCGCACGTCCAATCCGCGGCGGCGAAGTGCTTTCGGCAAGGCACCCGCCACGTCCGCCAGGCCACCCGTCTTGCGAAACGGAGCGACCTCGGACGCTACGAACAGAACCTTGAGCGGTGGCATCGCGGGCGCGTTTATAACACCTGCCGCTCGCATAGCCCGCGACACCAACGCCGCGCGCGGCTTCCCAACGGGTCCGACCGCGACTGCCAACGACGCAGCGAACGCCGCTCACATACTCGTGGCGCCCAAGAACCCGGGGTCTCGTTTAGCTGGCGTGGATGCGGCTCACATGCCCCGTGGCGCCCAAGGACCCGGGGTCTCGTTCAGCTGGCGTATATGCGGTAGTCGATGTCCGGGAAGATGTTGTCCTGGACTTCGAGGCTGGCGAGGTAGGCCGCGTCGACGGTCGATCGGTCGCCGCCGCCGTTGCCATCTCCCTGGCCGAGGGCGTCGCACAGACGGTTGAATCGCACGATGTGCTCGTTGAATCGGCGAGTGGCGTACGGGACCGTGGTCCCCGTCGACATGATGAACGTCCAGTCGCTGGACTGCGCCAGCATCAGCTCACGCGCCGCCTGATTCAAAGCGCGCGTCATCACCCGATCGGTCGTCGAAACGTGGCGACGGGCCACCGCGACCATGCGCTCACCTGCCGCGTGAACGTGCCGGTAGGTCCAAGCGTTGGTCTCGTTCAACCACTGCTCGTTGTAACCCTTCTTCCCCCAGGATGACGCGCACGGCGTGGCGACCTGGTTGGTCGGGTGCCATTCCAGGTAGTCGCCGGGGGTCACGGCGAGAATCCCCTGTTGATCGTGGTGCAACTGCCTGAACAGATCGCCGAGAAACGTCGGGCCCTCGTACCACCAGTGACCGTACAGCTCGGCGTCATAGGGGCTGACGATGATCGGCGGACGATCCGCCGGGAACGCACCGCTGTCGATCAGACGCTGCGCCTGCTTTTCCATGTTGCCGCGGAAGTGCGAGGCGTGAAGGCCGGCTTTCCCCCGCGCGGTATCGGGATCGTAGACCCATTTGTCATGCAGCTTGTCGTGCGTGATTGCATGATATTTGAAGCCCGTCGCCATCCGATGTCCCTCGGGATGGATGTGCGGCGCGATGTAATCCATCGGCAGGTCGAACCCGATGTCGCGGTAAAAATCGCGATAGTGGGGATCGCCAGGGTAGCCGTGCTTGGCGCTCCAGACTTGCTCCGACGATTCGGTGTCGCGGCCGAACGCGGCGACCCCCGTCGAACAATAGATGGGCGCATAGACACCGTACACGGGGCGGCGATCGGCGAACAGAATGCCGTGGGTGTCGACCATGAAATAACGCACCGCCGCCTCGCGCAGCAGCTCGTCGATTCCGGGGACATAACCGCATTCCCCCAGCCACATGCCGAGCGACCGCCTGCCAAAATGCTTCTCGTACAGATCGGCGGCCGTGTGCACCTGGGCACGCATGGCCGCCCAATTGCGGTCCATGAGTGGAAAGAAGGCATGCGTGGCCGTCGACGTAATCACCTCGACACGGCCAGCGTCCTGCAGGCGCCGAAAGGCTTGAACCAGGTTGCCCTCATGGCAACGCCAGGTGTGGCGAAGGCCGTGAAAGCGATCGCTATACATCTGGGCCAGCCGGTGATACTGCGGCTCAGGACGGGTCCGTTCCAACTCCTTGCTCCCCAGAGCGATCAGATCGTCGAGATACTGCGCGTAGCGTTCCTTGAGCAGATCGTCCGTCAGCATGTTGATGAGTGGCGCGGACAGCGAGATGGTGCACCGGTACGGAACGCCGTCGGTGATCAACCCCTCGAATATCTGGAGCAACGGCAAGTACGTTCCCGTGATCGCCTCATAGAGCCATTCTTCCTCCATCACTGTCGGGTCTTCCGGATGGCGGACAAACGGCAAATGGGCATGCAGAATCAGCGAGAAATAACCGGTCGGCATCACGTTCCTCCTCGCATAGACGCCTTGTCGTCGCCGTCAGAGTCCTGCGACGGCGGGGAGGGATAAGCATGGGCCGCAGTGGGATTCACCGACGCGGCCGATTGTTCGCGACCATCGGCAACGGCGGCCATCGCGGAACCCAGGCGTTGCTCGCTGCCGCCCAAGAACCCTCGCGACGGTTGGCCGCTCGATCCCCCGGACCGCGCCTCGCTGGCGCCCGCGTACCGCCGTTCGCTGGCGCCGCCCAGGCGGCGCTCGCTCGCCCCCGCGTACAGACGCTCGCTGGCGCCCATCATCCTCCGCTCGCTCGCCCCCGCGAGTTGGATTTCGCTGGCGCCACCGAGGCGCAACTCGCTGGCCTTCAGAAAGAACACCTCGGAGGCGCCGCCCAAGCGGAGCTCGCTGCCACCGGCCCAACGGCGCTCGCTCGACCCGACCATTCGTTCGGATGCGCCCGCGGCTGCACCGTCGGTGGATGAGCCCGTTCCGAATTCCTCGACCTGTCGTCCGACCTGCTCGGCCCAGGTTCGATAAACCTCCCAGCGCGAAAGGATCACCCGTGACCGGGTAGCGCCAAGACCGCGAATAATGACTTGCCAGGGGCCATAGACCACATGCGTACGCCCTCCCAACCTCAGGACGCGCGTCTTGCCAGAAAATGCTTCACGCAGTGGTTCGGGAATCTCCACGGGATAAGAAAAAGGGCCTGCCTCCCACGTCGATATCGTCATCGGACCGTCCCACCTGAAGTGGCGATGCTCCTCGACGACGCCGTGACCTTGAACCTCTTCCCACTCGAGCCGTTCGGCACCGCCACCAGCGACGAAGCGAATGGCGTCCCCCCAGGGAAGGCGTCGCAAGGTCGTCGTCGGGGGCGGATCGGACGTGGTGGGGGCTGTCAGACCTGGCGCTGCCTTCGGTGTCATCGCCGCGGCAACGACGGGCGCATCCCCGTCCCAACGATGGGGACGACCCGGCAGGCGAGCACCCGCTTGCTCCGCCTGTCCCGTCGAGACACGTACGGTCAGCCACTCCGGCTCCGACCAGGGCGCCGGTTCACGCCGGGGGAACTCGACCCGACCCGAGCGCACGATCTTCACGAAGTAGCCCTCGTCCGACTTCATGCCGATCTCGATGATCAATTGCGACGTCGGCCGCCCGATGGGAAAGAACCACTGGCGATCTCCTCGTTCGACCCGATGATCGAAAAAGCTGTGCGCATTCGTACCATCGAAGATCCGGCCGGTGGTGTCGTACACGCGAAGGTTCAGCCAGGCCCCGGGGCCACCCGCCCCCAGTTTTCCACGCGCCACGGTGATGGAATCGTCCAGCACTTCCCAGTATGCGAACAGGCGTTCCGGATCGACCGGCATGGCGGTGACCCTATCCCGACCATATCCCCAAGGAATTTCCTTCGAGCTTTCGCGCAGCGACGCGCGCGATTCCTCGGTACTGGCGCGCCCCGGTTCCCCGACCTCGAACTTGTGCGATCGGGGCGCCGTCTGGGTCGTCTCAGGGGCAGCAGGTACCGTGGCCGCCGCCTCGGCGGTCGCCGTCGCCGCGGCCGCCGAGGCTCCCTGCTGGCCACCGCCGTTCGTCCCGGCCCGAGCACCCCAAGCCTCCAGCACGACCCTGACCAGCGCATCCTTTTTCAGCTTGGAGAAGGCACTCAGGCCCAAGCGTTTGGCGCCGTCCTGCAATTGACGCAACGTCATTTTGCTCAGGAATTCCGCGGTCGCGGGTAGGCGTGCGTCCCAGTCTGTTTCACCATCAGCCGTGCTCGGCTGCGGTGCCCCGGCGCCAAGATCCTCTTCGGTGGGGTCCTTGTCTGGCATTTCGCCTCTACGTTATCGCGTATGCCTCGGGTTGTACGTAAATTCTTCGTTTCCAAACACACCCGCCGATGACGTCGGACATAGACGGGCTGCCCGCGAAGTCGACAAAAACGCGCGACACGACTCGTAACAGACCAGGCCGCAACCGCTTGACGACCCGAACCAAATCACCTAGTTAGAAAAACAGAGTCGGGCGTTTAACTCAGCGGCAGAGTGCCACCTTCACACGGTGGAAGTCGAAGGTTCAATCCCTTCAACGCCCACAACCTGAAAGCCGCGGATTCTTTGGGATTCGCGGCTTTTCCGTTTTTATGCCGTGGATGATTTCCCCGCAGCATAACCACCTGCATAACCACTTTTGTGGTGATCCTCGCGCCCGATCGCGCTCTCGGCCTTCACCCCCGACGCACGGGCCAACCCAGCCAAGGAGATCACCTTGGCCAGGCTCGCGCGCACCTCCTCCCCTGCCACGCTGCTGTACCGCTCCTGCATGACGGCTGTCGCGTGTCCGCTGATGGCCCGGACCACGAAGTCGTGGACCCGTGCCGTCCGGCTGAGATCTTGAAACGTCCGGCGCATGAACCGCGCGGTCAGATGTTTCTTGATCTTTGCCCCCTCGGCGATCTCGGCGATGGGCTTGTCCAGAGACGACCCCGCGCGATAACCGCCCGTTGTGGACGGAAACAGGAGATCGGAATCCTGCATCGGCCCCTGCGGGAGTGCCGCAGCGTGGTCGCGCAAGATCTCGATCAGATCCGACGGCAGCGGGATACGCAACCGTCGGCCCGTCTTCGTCGTCTCCCTCACCTCCCCCATCGTTTCCGACCGCCTCACCAGCAGCACACCTTCCGCCCACAACACATCCGCCTCCGGTCCCTTGCGACGCAGAGGACGAAGTTCCGACGGCCGCCGTCCTGTAGCGAGGCCCAGCGCAAGCATGGCGTAGTGCTGGGGGTACATCTCCCCAGCTCTTTCCATGAAGCACGGCACCTCCCCGACGGCCAGGGCATTCGGCTCCTCCTCCGTGTACGTCGCCCACTCCGATGTGTCGAGCAGGCCCACCTTCCGAGTCGGGTCCCCTCAGCCCCGATTCCGCGGCCCGGAAGCGCGGAGCCGTCCTCGCAACCCGGCGGTACCACTGCTAGGGTGGGCAACCATGAGCAAACGCAATCGACCCACCAACGCCGCCCAGGCTACTCATCGCCGGCGCCGTCACGCATACCGCAGCGCCTACAACTCGCCCCAGGGCAAGTCGGCCCGCGCGGCCGCCCGAAGCAACCCTGCCGTGTCGGCACCCGCGGTGAAGCCGGCGAAGCCCGTCTGACGGCGAGGCAAAACTCGAAGCCGCAAGATGTGTAAAAGCCTTCTGCGTGGGGGTTGCCGACGACGTGAAGTGCCTTTGCCCCGAGGGCACGGGCTGTGAGAACACAGTGGTCAATCAACTCCTTGCCCACGCCTTGGCGCCACAAGTGTGGCTCAACGAAAAGCGCATCAAGTTCGAAATTGCCGTCTTCGCGTACAAGAACGGCGGCAAACCCCTTGATTGATCCTTCTGCTTGCGCGACGAACACCTGTCCATTGAGGATTTGATCTATCGGAATAGCGACAGCGTCGGGGTTAGCAAGCAGAGCTTCGCGATCTCCTGG
>JADGRC010000290.1 GCA_017881245.1 Pseudomonadota bacterium | reverse complement strand
CCTGCCACATGCCGCGCAAGAACATGGGCCTCGGATACGCGCTGACGCGATATCACCGCATCGGCTCGCCGACGGACGCCGCGCGCGTCGAGGGCGATCGGCCGGTCGAATGCGCTCTTTGTCATGCCGACAAGACCGTCGGCGCGGTGCTCGGGGACATGGCCCGCCTGTGGGGCAAACACTACGATCCCGCCACCATGCTCCGGCTTTACGGGTCGTTCGACGCCAATGTCCTTATCGCGACGATCGAACGGGGTTACCCTCACGAGCAGGCCGCCGCGATGGGCGCGGCGGGCGAGCAACGCTTCCAATCCGCGGCGCGCGCGATCGCGAACCAGGTCGAAGCCAACACCTATCCTTTGGTTCGCTACTACGCGGCAGCCGCGGCAGCCGCCATCGCGGGCCAGCCCGTGCCGGCGAACCCGGGTGCGGATGCGACCGCGTCGCATGGGGCGCCAGGGCCCGGACCCGGGCCCGGCGGCCACGACGACGACGAGGATTGACAGCGACGAGGATCGATTCAACGGGGGACGGGCGACGACCCGAACGGCCGCACCTTGGGTGGCACCTGCGGGGGCCGCATGCGCCTCGTCGCCCTGGTGAAAGATCAGCAATCCATCGACAGGTTCCTGCGGGGCATCGATCAGTCCAGAGACTTCCCACCGCCGCTCGCCCCGGCAAGAGGCCCGCCCTACTTCACCGTCCCGGGTTCCCAGGGCGTAAACGACGCCGCGCCTGTCGCCCCAGAGCCCTTCGACGAGTCAGCATAACCGGCGATCACCCGTCGCCGTCGCCCTCGGAACCTTCCCCCCGGGTCGCACGAGGCCCCAGATTCGCCCGAGACCACCTTCGCCCGTCCGGATCCCCTCCGGATCACGTGGATTCACCCCCGATGGGGCAACACTTCGCAGTCGGTTCGGCCAGAGATCGGGTCCCACCCGTTTCCAATTCCACCCCGCATCCGCCAGACTCGGCCCACTACCCCCTCGAATCGACTACGCGTCGGTCGATCGCGACCACATTCCACCGCACACTTCGTTCACTTTGGCAACGGTGTTCAGCAGGCAACCGCCACCGGTGAGCCTGAGCGCTTCTGGCCGAGCTTTCCGCTCGGGGCCTTCACGCCCGCCGCGCTCGCCGCCGACACGGGGCGTGCGGTCTCCGAGCTCGCCGAACACGCGAAGGACCTCACCATCGTCCGGGGCCTCGGCTTCCACGATCCTGCGAACGCGTGCCGGCACTCGGGCGGTGGCAATCAGGTGCTCACGGGGGCGAGCGTCGGCCTGAAGGACAAATGCAACTCCACCCTCGCCCAGGGGCAGTCCATCGACAACCTCATCCAAAAACAGCTGGCCAACGATGGTAACGAGCCCCTGACGCTCCTCTGCGGCGACAAGTCCGACCAGGTCAACGAGGTGCTGTCCTACCGCGGGCCCCTCGATCTCCGCGGCGCGGAGCGCAACCCTTACAACGCCTACTTGGCCCTGTTCGGGCTCCCGACGTTGACGCCCACCGAGAAGACGCTGATGCGGGCGCGCCGCAAGAGCGTGAACGACGTCGTCCGTTCCGAAATGCAATCGTTGCTCGCGCGCAAGGATCTCTCCAAGACAGACCGGACCCGGCTCGACTTACACTTCACCTCGATCCGCGAGCTCGAGCTTGGCATCAGCTGTACCGTCGGTCCCTCCGTGGCCGAGGCCGCCCGAATCGAGGCTGGCGCAAGCGGCATCGGGGACGACACCCAGATTGAGGCGGTGATGAAGCTTCACATGGACGTCATCGTGATGGCCATCGTGTGTGGCGCCCGGCGCGCCGCGACGCTCCAGATTGGCAGCGGTCCCGACGGCACCCGTTACACCATCGATGGGGTGTTGCAGCCCGGGTTTCACTCGATCTCGCACCGTGACACCAGCCCCGATCCGGTCCTCATGCACAGCAAGATCGATCGCAAGCTCCTCAGCCTGTTCAAGTATCTGCTCGACCAGCTCAAGATGCACACGACGGCGCAGGGCACGACCCTGCTGGACGAGGGGGTCGCCGTCTACGTAAACGATCTCGCGACCGGGGGGCACAGCTACGACAACGTGCCGTATCTCCTCGTTGGTAGCGCTGGTGGCTTCTTGAAGACCGGGCTCTACGTCGACGCCGGCGACGTCCCCAACAATGTATTTACAACCAACAACAAGATTTTGAATACGATCGGCGCGGCGGTTGGGTGCAAGAACGCCGCTGGCAACCCGCTTGACGACTTCGGGGATCCAACCCTGGAGAAGGGTATGATCGACGCGATCGTCAGCGCCGGGTAAAGCCCAACAACGCGGTGGCTTCAGGTCCCGACCCCGGTTCGTGGTCCTAACGATGGGGTCCGCCTCAGACGAGCCACTGTCTACGCGGCCGTTCTCGCCAATCCGCTCTTCGATGAGGTCGGCGCGGCCGTCGACGAATGTCAGCCATCGCCAGGTCATCGGCACGAAGCGACGGGACGTGCCTCCCCCTCCTTGATTCCTGCGATAGCTCGGTTATAGCTCTGTCATAGCTATGAGCAGACGAAATCGCCTTCGGCCGATCAGTATGAAGAAGCCATTGAAAGCACGTAAGGACGGGACCTCCACGAAAGGCGCGAAGGACCGG
>JADGRC010000289.1 GCA_017881245.1 Pseudomonadota bacterium | reverse complement strand
CGGTCGACTTCATTGGGGCGCTTTCCGCGCTGGTGCCGACTTTCTCACGCCAGGGCTATCTCCGGTGGCGTCAAGCGAAGCTGGCGGAGCCCCCGCCCCGCCCCACCAGACGATCAGAACCTGCCGACAGCCGTTAGACCGCCGAACTGGTGTCCCGCCCATTCACCGATGCTGGGTGTGAATGCCCAGGAAGATCCCCGCACGGCAGCCTGACGATTCGGATCGCCGCCGCCCTTCGCCAGCGAGATGATTCCGTGAGTGGTCAGTGCCGCCGTCCACAGGGCGACCGGGATCGTGATGGGCAACTCACGGGGGCGCGCCTGGAACGAATACCCGGTGGCGATCACTGCGATGGGCGCGGCCAACGCGATCTCCACGATGCTCCAGCCGGTCGACAGTCGCTGGCCGCGCTTCATGAGAACGACGTCGACGGCGGTGAAGGCCAGATCCGCCCCCAGCAGGCCGATTCCGACGACCGCGGCGGCCCTGTTCATACTGTCCGTAATTTCGCTATCGTTGCCGGCAGCAGCAGCCGGCCGCGGGGTGGATGCAATCCCCAGCGCGATTGCCAACGTCCATTGCCAGGCGGAGATTCGCCGATTCGATAGGTGCGCGCGCATGCTTGCGCATTGTGCAACTACTATGCCTTGAGGCGTCCGTTGCATTGGCCGTTGTCGTTGCCTTGGAGAACAGGCCCGAGACATGAGAGTTTCTCTCCGCCTGCCGCAACGGGTGTCCGAAAATCACCGGTTCGTCTTGCGGCCGGCCTCGGCGAACATCGCCGGGAACATGGCAATAACGGTAAGAGCTACATATCGGTCTTAAGCCCGGATGGTACCTGCTCCCTTCCCCCCTTTTCGGCCTTGTTTGCCCTACACGCACGTCTCTGCGTTAGAGGTTCAAGGTGCCGGGTACCAGAAGCGGGTCCCGATTTCGCAGACGCTCCGGCCGGTTGAGGCCGACCGGTTTACAATCAGGGTCGCCGTGTCGCAGTCATCCTTCCATCGCTATCGGCTCACCCTTCGCGATGTGAGGGGCGCGACGCTGCAATCCTTCCCGATCGAGATGAGGTGTTTCGTTCCGCGATCGCAACAGTTTTCGAGGCTGCCTTCCCACGGCCCACACGCTCGCGTCCCTACGCATCGCCGGTCGCGTCACCGCGTCAGGCGCAAGGCTCGCTACCGGCTGGGTTGGGTTTCCCCCTCGCCGGACGGGTTTCGCACCCGCAGGACAACAAACCGAATTTCATGAGTTCATCGCATCACCCATTCCCTTCGGACCAGCCTTTCCTGGTGACTGTTCTCACGGTCCTCCGGGTCGAGGGGGGCGCCGCCCGGACCGGGTGGGTCCCTCCGCTTTCCCGTTTCGCCGACGCGTGGTCGCCTATTCCAGCCGCGCG
This sequence comes from Pseudomonadota bacterium, assembly GCA_017881245.1. GTDB lineage: Bacteria > Myxococcota_A > Polyangia > Fen-1088 > Fen-1088 > FEN-1088. Next base: position 5,914 of record JADGRC010000289.1, on the reverse strand, counting down.
GCGCCGTTCGCCAGGCGCTTTGCGTGGTGACGGCGGAGGATCGTCAACCCGAGGCCGAGGACGACGATCGGGACGAACCAGACGCTCGGATCGAACCTGCGCATTCCCAGGCGCGGCGCATTGACGACGACGAACGCGGTGAGCGTCGTGATGCACGACGTGCCCATCGCGCCCATGTGGGCGAGGAGCTGCCCCTCCCGGCTCGAGCTCGGGGTGCGAAACGTGCGGAAGTGGGCAATGCCCTGGGCCGCCCCGAGCGCCGCGAAGAGGACGAGGAGCAGCCGCTCCTCGGCGATCCCGAACGCCGCGAGCAGGAGCCCGCCCGCGACGAGGAGAAGTGGAGGGATGAGATCGACCGCTCGATCCAGCCTGGTGAGGCGTGCCTTGGGGCCGAGCGCGCGCACACCGAGGAGCGCGCTCTCGGCGGCAAAGAGGCCGACGTACACGAGGAAGACGCCCGCCCACGGGCGCCCCCGGTGGGGACCGCCACCGCTGCGTTCGACCACCAGCCGAACCGCGCTCCCTATCCCGGTCACCGCGACGGTCGCTGCCGCCGCGACGTAGACCCACCCGAAGGCGCGGTGCGTTCGCCCGCCCTTCCTGGTGACGAGCGGGATCCAGAAGACGAGGAGGGCCACCGCCCCCGCCACGATGTGAATGCCGAACACGATGCGAAGGAGGAGCGCCATGACGTCATTGTGCACTCGCCCGCGGATCGCGACATCAGCCAGCCGTCCCAAGGAGGCGTCGATTCTTCTTGTGACTTTCGACCCATGGCAAGCCTGACCTCGGACCCGTACGCTCCAGGCGATGGATCGGGCTCCTTCACCGCGGCTGCTCGTCGGAGCGGGCGTGTTCGCGTCGGTGGCGGCGGGGCTGCCTCAGATCGCGTTCTGGGCCTCCGGGCGGATCCCATTCGATCGACGATCGCTCGGGTGGTGTGGCGCGTATGCCGTCTTTGCGATCGCCTTTTGGCTCGCCGCCGCGGCCCCGCGGCCCCTCGTGGGGCGCGCCGCGGCGCTGGCGGCGCAGAGCGGGGCGGCTCTGGTCGCCTTTGCGCTCGGTCACACCCGGTTCGAGGGCGCACTTCTCTGCGTCGTCGCCGGCGAGGCGCCGCTCCTCGTCGGCGAGAAGATGGGGCTCGTCTGGGTGCTGGCGCAGACGGCCGGGATGGCGGCGGTCAACCTGGTGGGCCCCTTTCAGGTGCGACGGCAAGACCTCTCCGCGCTCGCGTACACGGGCTTCCAGCTCTTTGCCTTCGGTGCCTCGCGCCTGGCCGTCCGCGAAGCGGAGGCGCGCCAGGAGCTCGCCCGGGTGCACGCGGAGCTCCTCGCCGCCCGCGAGCTCTTTGCCGACTCCACCCGCACCGCCGAGCGGCTCCGGATCGCGCGCGAGCTCCACGACGCGCTCGGCCATCACTTGAGCGCGTTGAGCCTGCAGCTCGAGCTCGCCCGAAACCTCGCCGACGGACGGGCGAAGAAGCCGGTCGAGCAAGCGCACGCCGTGACCAAGGAGCTCCTCTCCGAGCTCCGGTCGGTCGTGAGCTCGATGCGGGAGGACTCCGTGCTCGATCTCCCGGGCGCGCTCCGCACCCTGGTCGCCGGCATCCTGCACCCTCGCGTTCACCTCGAGGTGGAGAGGGACCTTCAGGTGGAGGCGGCGCTCGCCCACACGATCTTCCGCTGCGTCCAGGAGGCGCTCACCAACGCGGTTCGCCACGCCGCCGCCGAGAACGTCTATCTGACGATCGAGGCCCGAGGCGAGACGGTCACGGTCACGGTGCGGGACGACGGGCGCGGCGCGGCCGAGGTCCGGGCGGGGCACGGACTCTCGGGGTTGCGTGAGAGAATCGAAGGGATGGGAGGGAAGGTCGAAATCGAGGCACGGCCAGGCGCAGGGCTGACGCTCCGGGCGCTCTTCCCGCTCTTCCCGACGCGGGCAGGGGCCGCATGATCCGGGTGGCGCTCGCGGATGACCAGACGCTGGTTCGCCAGGGCATCAAGAGCTTGCTCGACCTCACGTCCGACGTTCGCGTCGTCGCGGAAGCATCCGATGGACCAGAGGCTCTTCGAATCCTGACGACGACGATGGTCGACGTCGCACTCCTCGACGTTCGGATGCCGGGCCAGACCGGGCTCGAGGTCCTGGCGGCGCTGGCGCGAACGGGGTCGCCCCCGCCCTGCATCCTCCTGACCACCTTCGACGACGACGCGGTCGTGGTCGAGGGAATCAAGCTCGGCGCGCGCGGCTTTCTGCTCAAGGACGTCTCGCTGGATCAGCTGACCGAGGCGATTCGCACCGTCGCCGGCGGAGGCACCCTCTTCAACCCCGCCGTCACCGAGCGGGTGATCCGCGGGCTGGCACGCCTCGCCACCCGCGTTCCCGGTTCGGCCATGCCGGTGCGGCTCACCAGGCGCGAGATCGACGTGCTCGGCTTGATCGCGAGTGGACGAAGCAACAAGGAGATCGCCGACGCCCTCGGCACCGCCGAGGCGACGGTGAAGAACCAGGCGTCGAGCATCTTCGGCAAGCTCGGCGTCCGAGATCGAACCCGAGCGGTCCTGCGAGCGATCGAGCTTGGCGTGCTCTGAACGCGCCGCCGCCGACGGGACCCTCGCCGCAACCAGCATCGGTGGAACCGATCAGTCGGCTCGCGCTCTGGGTGTCCCGATCCAGACCGTCTATCTCCTCGCGGCAGACTCGTCGAACTGAATACGGCGTTACGAGTGCTGGTGCGAGCGCGCCGAGATCGCCGCTCCCGAAGTTCCGCGACGTCAACGCCGCCGCCTTGCTGCGACCTTGCTGCGCGGCGGGCTTTCGCCGGCCCCCGATGCCCCAGACCAAAAGACCAAGACGAGCGGCGGCGCCGGCGGTTGGAAACTTCCACGTTCTGCAGTATCCATTCGGTTTCAACTTGTCTTGCTCTAAACCCTGGCTGCTCGGATCCGTGGTGGCGGCCCTGACCGCGCACGCTGTCCCGTTCGCTGGCGCCAGTCCGGGGAAGAGCGGCCCAACGATTACTGGTGTCTTCACCGACTACCGGAGCCAGAGCCCAGGAGTCGTTCATCGAATCACCGCCAGCGATCTCCCTGAACCGTTCGCCACACCGTCCGTCGACAATGGTCCTCGGGTCGTTCCGCGACCGCCCCGCGCGTGGCCTCAAGCGCCGTCGGGATTCAAGGTTCAGCTATACGCCGAAAAGCTGGCGGCTCCGCGCCTGATTCGTACGGCTCCGAATGGCGATGTTTTCGTTGTGGAAAGCAGCGTGGGCAACCTGCGGGTATTGCGCGGCAGCGATGACAAGGGCCGGGCCGAGACGACGGCGTTGTTCGCCTCCGGATTGAATCGGCCGTTCGGCGTCGCTTTTTATCCCGTGAACGGACCGCCGGGTTGGCTGTACGTCGCCAACACCAATTCGGTGGTGCGGTTTCCGTACCAGAGCGGCGATCTCAAGGCGCGCGGTCCGGCCGAGGTGGTGGTTCCCGCATTGCCGGGCGGCGGTCAGCTCCGCGGCGGAGGGCACTGGACCCGGGACCTGGCTTTCTCGCTCGACGGAAAGAAAATGTTCGTGTCGGTGGGCTCGCGGTCCAACAACGACGATTCGGATCAAAACCCGGACGAATTCCATCGCGCCGACATCCTTGAATTCAACCCCGATGGCAGCGGCATGCGGGTGTTTGCTTCGGGAATTCGCAACGCGGTCGGCATCGCCATTCAACCTGGCTCGGGCGCCCTGTGGGCCTCGGTCAATGAACGCGACGAGCTGGGCGACAATTTGGTCCCCGACTACATCACCCATGTCGCGGACGGGGGTTTCTATGGTTGGCCTTGGTTCTACATCGGAGGCCATCCCGACCCGCGCCACGCGGGCAAGCATCCCGAGCGCGCGGCGCACGTGTTGGTTCCGGATGTTCTGCTTCAGCCGCACAATGCTTCGTTGCAGTTGACGTTTTACGATGGGGGGCAGTTTCCCGCCGCTTACCGGGGAGACATCTTCGCGGCACAACATGGCTCTTGGAACAAAGCCATCCGCACCGGCTATGAAGTCATTCGGGTTCCACTCGGGGGGCAAGGCAAGGCGCAGGGCGAATACGAAGACTTTCTCACCGGATTCGTCACGCCCACCGGCAATGTTTGGGGACGTCCGGTGGGCGTGGCCGTGGCCAAGGACGGAGCGTTGCTGGTAAGCGACGACGCCTTCAATGGTGTTTGGCGCGTCAGCTATCAGGGCGACGCACCGAGGTCCAGACGATGATCGCCCCGACGCCGCCTACGGAGATCAGGGCGTGAACCAGAGGGAGCAGGAAAATGGGGCCAGCTGGATCTCGTCGGGGAAGTCTTCGAATGGAATCTGGATTGGTACGCCGATTCCTAAAGCAACACCACCAGCAATACGACCAGAAGAATGACTGCGACGGTCGACCCGCCTATGTAGATGTTGGCGCCGTCCCCGCCGTTGAACGTGCCGGCCTGCGGGGCGGCCTTCTCGCGCGCTGCATACGAAGCGGCATCGGCTTTGGCGTTGTGCCCTATGTCACGACCCGTTTTCGGAGCCGCGGTCACGCCTCGGCCGTCCGACGCCGCCTCCATCTGGCTGGATGCGAACGTGGGCGCGGCCGTGCACAAGCCCGCAACGGCACAAATGATGATCAGTGCGTTCTTCATGTTGATGTCTCCTACTGTGTTGCTTGATATCCCGGACTTTCGTGGACCGTATCTCCGTTGGTCAGCGTCCTGATGTGCAAGGCCGGCGCCACCACTTTGTGGACTCGGCCCCACCATGCCTTGCTGGCGAAACGACCGATACGCGGACCGTTTTGTCACCGATCGAGGACGGACGTCACGCCGCGGTAACGGTGAGTGTCTCAGCCGCGTGTCAAGGCCGCAACGACGTCGATCAGCCTCCGAAGAGCAGCGCCCAAAAATGTCGGCGGAGCGCAGAGGAATCCCGGCGCCCGTCAGTAGTGCCGTGCGAGATCCACCGCCTGACTTACCCTGATTGGCCGCGGCGCCCGAGGTCGGCGACGATCGATGCGAGTTGGGCCGGCTCGGCCGGTTTCGAGACGTGTTTTTGGAATCCCGCTGCAAGTGCGCGCTGAGCGTCCTCGGCGCGCGCGTAGGCTGTGAGCGCGACGGCCGGAATCCGACCCCCAGCGTCGGGGGGCAACGCACGAACGTTGCGCATGAACGTGAAACCATCTTGCTCTGGCATGCCGATGTCGCTCACGATGACGTGGGGCTTGAGCCGGGAGACGCGCGCCAGCGCCTCGGCGGCCGATGAGGCACACTCCACCTCCGCCCCGCCTTCCCGCAACACCTCCTCCAGCATGGCTAACGCATCTGCTTCATCGTCCACCACCAGCACCCGTAGGCCGTCCAGGCGAGGGGGGGCTACCCCGCCTCCGGTGGACGGAATCTCCGCCTGGGCCGTCAAGCGCGGGGCTCGACCCACTGCCTGAACCGCCGATCGAGCGGGTATCTCGACGGTGAAGGTCGCGCCTTTGCCCGGTCCCGCGCTGGCCACCGATACCGTGCCGCCGTGAGCGGTCACGAGCTGTTTTACGATGGCAAGCCCCAGGCCCAGACCTCCATGCCGACGGGTCGTGCTGGCGTCCCCTTGTTGAAAGGGCTCGAAGATAGTCGGCAGCACATCCGCCCGCATGCCCTCGCCGGTGTCGGCGACCGAGATGCAAACATGCGAACCCTTCCGCTCGGAACGCAAGGACACGGCTCCGCCCTTGGGCGTGAACTTCACTGCGTTCGAGAGCAGATTCCACACGATCTGTTGCAACCGATCCGGATCGGCGGTGATTGTGAGCGCCTCGTCCGTCTCCGCGGACGTAATCGCGATCCCCTTTGCCTCCGCCGCGGGAGTGACGGTCTCGATGGCCGCCCGCACGGCCTGTCCCACGTT
>JADGRC010000288.1 GCA_017881245.1 Pseudomonadota bacterium | reverse complement strand
CACCCGAGCCGCTCGAACTCGCACCGCCCGACGCACTGCCTCCCGTGGACCCCGATGTGCCCCCCGTCGCGGGCGTGGCAATGGTGCCGCCCGACCCGATTTCCCCGCCCGTGCTCGTGCTCCCGCCAGAGCCCTGGCTCCCGCCGGTCGCGTTTCCCGGGGTGCCTCCCGAACCAGTTGCGCCCGTTCCCGGGCTGGAACTACACGCCAGGGCGCCGGCCAACAACAACCAGGACGACGACCTCAACCAGGACGAACTCAGTCTCCTCGTGCTCACCCGAACCGACCCCGTCTTCGTCGATCCAAGTCGCATTGAACTGGAAATTCCCATCGATAGAAGATCCAGAATTTTTGTTCCAATGTCAAGGCAACAGGCAAGGGCAAATGAAACGTCCCCGACGAATCTAGCCAGGAATTCTTCAAGGCTGCATAGCGCTCAAACGAGAGTAGCGCCACCTGTGACAAACCGGTCACGGATTGGGTCAAGTCGCGACCTCGCCCGGCCCCTAAAGTGCTTTCAAGCTGACGCGACGGCGCAAGCATCGGATGCCGATCCTGGCGCAAAAGTTCGGCAGGACATTGGCGGGACATCGGATTCGCAAGACATCGGCAGGACGTCAGTTTTGCCCCATCCCGCGGGCCAACTGGTCAGTTTCTTGCCGGGTCTATCGGAAAGTGGCTCAATCGCACAATGGACCAGCAACTCGCCGAATCGATTGGGCCAGGTTTGCCAAGCCAAAGAGTGACGCTTCCCCTCTCGGATGCCGCGCGCGCATCGCTTCTGGCGGTGCGTGCCGCCCAAGAGGCGGCCCGTGCCCGGGCACGTCGGGAGACCCGGCGGACGCGAGCTTGGTTGCTTGGAATCGTCGGGGGTATCATCGCCGGCATCCTGGCATTCGGACCAGGCGCAACGCGGCGCGGTGGATCCCCTGTGCCAGCGGCTACCGTTGTCTCCGCCGTGGCCCCCTCTGCAGGGAGCTCGATGGCGCAACCGTCGAGTTCCCGCCGGGAGCCCGAATCGCGACCGACCGAGACAGCGCCGCAAGCTGCCCCGAGGAGCGTCTTTGACGGCGACCTGGTCGCCGGGCACGCGACGCCGTCCACCACGCCACCGCCACCTTCGCTGAACGCTGGCGGAACGGGGACCGAGAATGTCGGAGGGAAGAAGGCCGGAGAAAGTGATGCGACGGCGCCTGATAGGACCTGCGCCGATTCCTTCCGACAACACCGCTGGCGGTTGTCCATCGAGGCCTGTACCCAAGCCTTCGCGGCGCGACCGACCGACGCCGCGTTGGCCCTGAGAATTGCTCAGGCGCACCACGCCCGGGCTCGCCTCTCGGCGGCCAACGAATGGGCGACCCGGGCGCTCGCGCTCGACCCGAGTCTAGCGGAGGCGTTCGTCATAGTGGCGCACGCGGAAACGCACGTGGGGCATTCGGATGCCGCGGTCGGTGCGTATCGCCACTACCTGGCGCTGGCTCCGCGTGGCTGGCACGCTGCCGAGGCGCGCGCGGCGGTGCGCGCCGGCACGCACGAAGGGCACGCTTCTCGCGATAGCCTCAGTTCGCCAGGTTGAGGTAGTGCCCGGTCATCATCAGCAAAGAGAGCACCGTCCACGATTCGTTGTAGTACAGGCTGCCTCCCAACAAACCGGGCGGCGTGACCAGAGCGACGTACGCTTGATCGCGCAACGTTGCGTACGCGGGCGTGGCCATTGCTCCAACGCCCGCGGGTCCAACGAACGCCGCCAGGTGGAGGCTTGCCGCCGGAAAACTTCCCGCTCCCGCGAAGGGCATGCCGTTCAGGTTGTAACCGTCGAGGATATTCGCCGCGCCGATGCCCGAATAAAACGAAGTGATCTTTTGCAAGTACGTCAAGGCGCGCGGCTCGTTGAACCAGCAATAGTCCTGGGCGATGCGGAAAGGCGTGCGCGACGAGTCGAGCTGGTGATACGTGGGAAGAGCTGCGTTGGGCGCTTGTGGAACCCCCGCGGGCGTCGACCACGCCGGCACCAAACCATTCGTTACATTCTGGTTGGTGGCGTTGAGCGCCGCGTTCAGCGCCAGATAGCTGGATTCGACGACCTTGGCCCAGTCGGCGGTCTTGCCCGTGGCCTGACCGAAGATCCGGTAAAAGGCGGGCGCGAAGTACGAAATATTGATCACCCCGCCGCCCCCGAACGAATCGCCCGGCGCCACGACAAAACCCCGAGTTTGATCGACCTCGAACTGCCAAATGAGGTCGATCTGCTTCTTGGCCAAGTTCAAGTACGTGTCGCTCAGAGTTCCGGATCCGCCCCATTTCTTGTCCGCCATCACGAGCGCGAACGCCATGTCCTCGTCGCCGTCCGTGGCCGCCCCGGTGCCGGAGGCAGCCGTTCCCTCAGGGTTTATCTGCCAGTCCATGAGACCGTTCGCGCGCAAATGCAACTGCTCGTACTTCCACAGCTGATCGAAAAAAGTTTGCTCGTTCATGTACACGGCGATGATCATGCCGTAACCGATTCCCTCGGAATTAGATGTGTTCATCGCACCGGGAGAGTTGGGCCTGAGTATCCTCAAGAACCCTCCGGCCCCGGCCGTCGTCACGAGATCGGTCTTGAACTTGGCGTAGGCTGTCTGCACGTCGGCGAAGTTCGCCCCCACCGGCAATTTGCAGGCTCCAACGCCAGCAGGAGCTACCGGCATGCCGCCGGCGCCCACGCCCCCCGCGCCCACGCCGCCCCCCGCGCCAGCACCGCCGGTGCCCGTGCCGCCATTGCCCATGCCCGCGCGCCCACCCTGTCCCGAGGCTCCGCCCGTTCCGTTGGTGAAAGTCTGACCGCCCGAGGCCGCGCCTCCGCTGGCGGTCTGTCCGCCGGAGGCACCTCCCTCGGGGCCGCGCCCGCCGGAACCGCCGCCGACGCTCTGCCCTCCTGAAGCCGCACCTCCGCTTCCGGTCTGTCCGCCCGAGGCGCTTGGCCCCATGTGCCCGCCGGTCGTCACGACCGCGACGTCCGAACCACTTCCCGATGGCGTGGAACAGGCGGTCCACGCCACCACGCCCGCGATTACCCAAAATGGTATCGGGTTGATGCGCACGGCTCGAAAAACGGACACGCTCTTCTTCATCGCGACCCCCAAAACTGGCAAGTGCAGACGGAATCGTCAGTTAGAGCAGGCTCTGATTCATCCCGAGGTCTAACACGCTACGCCGTACCGGCAATGCCCGCAGCATCGGCGCCCGGAACGGAATGGTTACCGAGGAAGGACCATACATCCGATAGACCATGGCCAGCGAAAAAAACCAATCCGTGGCGATCACGGCCCGCATGCCGTCATACGCCGGCGGGCGGTGGAAACCGTCGACCAAAGTCGACCACCCTGGTGACGTCGGCGCGAAGACCCAGGGCTGAAACTGAACGTACGGTTGGTCCCACTGTTCGCCCATCAAGTGCCCACGGATGAACTCGAGCCCCGAAGGACACTTGTCACCGAGGGTCTTCTTCCATAGGGCCTCCAGCGCGGGAACTTGGCGCTCCTTGCGGACCTCGAACTCGGAATGAGTCTGTCCCTGCCAGGTCCAGCGCGTCGGGGCGATGTTCCGAACGACGCCGAATTGCAGTTGTCCGGGCGACGACGCTCGGCGCGAGAACCCGTCCGGCGTAAGAAATCGAGTGAACTCCCGAATCTCGTGCACATCGGGTCCCACGTAGCCGAGCCGCGCATCGCACTCATCGGTCGCCTTGACCCTGTGTTCCCGCTGGCGACGCACGTACGCGGCGGTCGGGTGCTTGGCCTTCGTCGCGAAGTACTCCTCCGAGAAGAATTCTCCGAACTCTCGGATCTCAGCAGCCCCCGCCCGTAGCCCCTCGTGCGTCATCCGAACCGCCGGCGACAGTGGCGTGACGCAACCCAGCTCCGATTCCATCCAAACGCGGGTGGTGGTGACGTCGCGCAAGTCTATTTCGATGACCAGCGGCACGAATTTGGCGGGATCGCTGACCAGGTGATCGACGACGGATACCCGACTGCGCCGATTGAACGCGCCGCCGACCAATATCCAAATTCCGGCTCGGGGCCGAATCAGGTGCCCGGTCCACACCGTCATTCGACTGCCCCGGATTGGCATCGAATCACCCGCCAGGCGCTTATGCCAATAGCCGCCGCGCGCCAGCAGGCCGGCCTTGATTCCGCGGTCGAGCGCCTCGTCCACCTCTTCGGTTGCCTGCCGGAGCGTCGGGGGCGTCATGTCGCAGACGATCCGGCCCTTGCGATCGCGCTGCAGCGTCATCGGCTGCGCCAACGAAATTTGGAAGCCGGCCGCGCTGCCCTCGAAGACCGGACCGCAGTAACGGGCGGCCCGCACCGGCAGGTTGCCGTCCAGCTCCCCGGAGCGTTTCTTCAGCTCGGCGAATCCCGGCAACAGGGTCACAAGCTCGAACGCGGTTCCATCGCTCGTGCCATTCGCCGTCACGATCGCATAGTAACGCCGTTTTGCCGCAAAAAAACCCGAGCCAGTTTCCCGGCCCGGGTTCTTTCGAACGCTCCAAACGGATCGGAGCGAATGGTTTCTACATCTTCTTGTCGTCCTTCTTCTCGCCGTCCGCAGGAGCGTCGGCTTTCTTGCCCTTCTTGGCCTTCTTCTCCTTCTTGCCCTCGACGGGGGCGTCGCCCTCGGCCTTGGCAACGGTCCAGGTAGCGGGAAGGGCGATGGCAAGGGCGATGAAGATGATACGCGTGAGCTTCATGAAGTGTCTCCTGAGTGTGGTTTTGGATCCCAACGACCGACCGTCAACGGTTCGCACCGCCAGCCGGCAGCGCAGCATTGTAAAAATTCCGGCAAATATCAAGATATCGGCGCAGGATCCAGCGCGGCCGGCAACTTTCGCATTCCTCGATCTTCCCTCGCCGTTAGGCATCGACCGTGACGTTCCCGGTCGCACGAGCCTGACACGCGAGGATAAACCCGCGCGCCTTTTCCCCCGCTCCGAGAGCGTCCTCGGTCTCCATCGTGACTTGTCCAGCGACGAGGCGCATCTTGCACTGTCCACAGATTCCCGACCGGCATTCGAACGGAATGTCCACACCGGCCGCCTCGGCGGTCTCTAGGATCGTCTTGCCCGGTGGCAGCGCTACCACGCGATCGGAACGCTGGAAGCGAACCAGCGCGACATCGCCGTCGGCCGGCATCGCGACTCCGTCGAGGGCGGACGACCCATCGGGCACGTTCCCGACGTACGTGTCGTCGGACCGTGAAGCCGCCGGCGGGGGTGAAACGAAAGCCTCGGTCCTCACACTCGCCTCGGCCACTCCCAGGTCGAGCAGCAACGTGCGCATCGCGGCCATCATTCCCTCGGGACCACAAAGGTAGACCGGGCCCTCGGTCAGGGTGGGAACGAATTTCGAAAGAAGGTCTTTGGTTATTGTCCCTCGCGCCCCGGTCCACGACATCCCGTCCTCCTGGGACAGCGTCGCGCAAACATGCAGATTGGCAAACCTCCGTTCCAGGTGCGCGATCTCCTCGCGAAAAATCAGATCGGCCTGCCTTCTCACGGAGATAAGGAAATAGATGTCGCCCGGCCAGCAACGGTCGGTCAGGTAGCGGACCATCGACATGAGCGGCGTGATTCCCACTCCACCGGCGATAAGGACAACCCGGGAAGACTCGGCGCCCGTGAAGATGAAGCGTCCGGCCGGCGCGGATACCGTGAGCGTGCTGCCAGCCCGGACGTTGTCGTGCATGTGCCAGGAGCCAGGGCCCTTCGGGCCGCGCTTGATGGTCACCTCGCAATAGTGGGCGCGGGTGGGCGACGACGCGATCGTGTACGACCGGTTGACGCGCTTACCGTCGATGTTGAGCGCCAGATTGAGGTATTGACCGGGCTCGTGACTGAAGGGCAGTACCCCCGCATCGAGCGGCACCATGCGAAAAGTGCGCACGTCGGGTGTCTCGTCGAACACCCGAGCGACACGGAGCTCCCCCGCCCAGTACCGCGGCTTCGCAGGAGGCGGTGACGCGGCGCGAACTGGTGCCGCAGGGGCCCGACGGGCGTGGCGGCGCTCCAGCGTGTAACGAACGATTCTGAAACCCAACAGCGCCGTCAGGACCGCGGCGAAGGCGAGCGGCTGCCGCACATCCGACTTCACGAGCAGGGTGTAGTGAAGTGCCGCCGCGATGGCGATGACGTACGTCATCCGGTGGAGCGCCTTCCACCGCTTCGCGCCAAGTCGCATGACCATGGCATTGGTCGACGTCACCGCAAGGGGGACCATCAGCAAAAGACCCACGGTGCCGATCTGCAGGTAACGTCGGGAGAGAATCTCGTGCACGGTGCTCGTGGCGCTGAGCGCGCGGTCGAATCCGTAGAAGATCAGGAAATGAACGGACGCGTAGAAAAATCCGTACAATCCCAGCGAACGCCGGAACGAGATCAACGTGGCCCAGCCCGTCAGCTTCCGCAGCGGGGTGACGAAGAGCGACAGCAGCAAGAAAATGAACGCCAGAAGGCCCGTCGTGTGCAGGGCGTAGTTGACCCCGTTGGCGCCGATCTGGTGGTGGTACGCGTCCCAGGCGAGCAGCGCGCCCGGGACGATACCGTTCAGGATGAGGACGAACTTGGCGAATCGAACGTCACGCTTCATCTGACGTCTCACCTAAGACAGCATGGCTGGATACCCGCACCACGCGTTCAAAAATTCGCCCGCAGATCCATGCCGCCGTACAGGCCCGCGAGCTGCTTCGCGTATCCGTTGAACATCAAAGTCGCGCGACGCCCCGTTTCGCCGATGCGTTGTTCGGTGGCCTGGCTCCAGCGCGGATGGTCCACGGTCGGGTTGACGTTCGCGTAAAACCCGTATTCGCGGGGCGCCTGGCGATTCCAGGTCGTTTCCGGCTCGGTCGCCACGAGCGAAATCTTCACGATCGACTTGATACCCTTGAAACCGTACTTCCACGGAACCACGAGCCGCACCGGCGCGCCGTCCTGAGGAGGCAGCTCGCGTCCGTACAGGCCGGTGGCAAGTATGGCGAGCGGGTGCATCGCCTCGTCCATCCGCAGGCCCTCGACGTAGGGCCATTGCAGGACACCGGTCTTCTGGCCGGGCATGCGAGCGGGATCGTACAGCGTTTGGAAGGCGACGTACTTCGCTGCTCCAAGGGGCTGCACCCGATCGAGCAGCTTCGAGAGCGAAAATCCCGCCCAGGGAATTACCATCGACCACGCTTCCACGCATCGCATCCGATAGATGCGTTCCTCGGGAGGGCTGATCTTGAGAAGATCGTCGAGGTCGAAGACCCGAGGCTTGCCCACAAGACCTTCCACCGAGATCTGCCATCCCGCGGTCCGAAAATTTGCGGCTCGATCCGCTACACCGTCTTTGTCCGTCGTGAACTCGTAGAAGTTGTTGTAGTGCGCCACCGAATCGAGCGGCGTCATTGGCTCATCGACGCGAAAACCCTCGGTCGTGGCAGTGGGACTGTCCTGTCGAACCACACCTTTCAACTGCGGCGCCTCCACCGCGGTTTGGGATCTCCCGTTCAACCGGCGATACAACGCCCCCGTGGTCGCCATGCTGGCGGCCGCCACCGCGCCTCGGATCAGCGTCTTCCGGTTGAAGTACAAAGACGGCGGCGTCACTTCGGACGCGGGAATCGCCTCGGGGTCCGTCATCGGGTCACTCGGCCCGCATTCTAGCGCGAAGCTGGCCCTCGTTTTCGAGGAACCTCGGGGCTACGGCGAACGACCACCCAAACTAAGGCCGCAGATCGCGGAACTCGTGGCTAGCGCGCAGCTTTTTCAGCGCCTTCGACTCGATCTGTCGGATGCGTTCGCGCGTCAGATCGAACTCCTCACCGACCTGTTCGAGCGTGTGATCCGAACGCTCGCCGATGCCAAAGCGCATGCGCAGAATTTTTTCTTCGCGTGGGGTCAGCGTGGCCAGAACACGTCGCGTTTGCTCGCAGAGGTCGGCGGTCAATAGCGCGTCGGCCGGCGACACCGCGTCCTTGTCCTCGATGAAATCCCCAAGGTGCGCGTCCTCCTCCGCGCCCACGGGCGTCTCCAGCGACACGGTGGTCTTTGAGATTCGCAGGAGGTCGCGCACCTTCTCGATCGGCAGACCCATGTCCTCCGCCAGTTCCTCGGGAAGCGGATCGCGACCGAGCTTCCGCACCAGGGCATGCGTCGTTCGGGTCAGCTTGTGCAGCGACTCGTTCATGTGCACGGGGATCCGGATGGTGCGCGCCTGGTCGGCGATGGCCCGCGTAATCCCCTGGCGAATCCACCACGTCGCGTAGGTCGAGAACTTGAACCCACGGCGATAGTCGAATTTCTCCACCCCACGCATGAGCCCGATGTTTCCCTCCTGAATCAGGTCGAGAAACAGAAGGCCGCGGTTCGAGTATTTCTTGGCAATTGCGACCACCAACCGGAGGTTGGCGCGAATCATCTCGGCCTTGGCTTTCGCCCCGGTGCGCTCGCCGTCGGTGATCTCGCGAACCGTCTCGCT
>JADGRC010000287.1 GCA_017881245.1 Pseudomonadota bacterium | reverse complement strand
CCCGGACCCGCCTCGAGCGCCTTGAACTTCTGCTGCAACGAATCGCCGGCCAGCTGGCCGCCAAGCTCGGTGGACGCCTCGGCCTCGGCCTCGATTTGATCGACTTTTTCGCTCATGCGGTCAAACGTGTCGAACGCATTCGTATCGGACAGTCCGCGCATGGTGTCCTGGATGGCCTTCTGGGCCTCCGCGCGTTTCTGCCGCGCGATCAGGATATTCTTCTTGCGCTTGGCTTCCTCGATCTTGTCGTTCAGCGAGCGCAGCTGGTCTTTCAGCTTCTCGACCGCGTCCTTTTGAAGCTGCCACTGGCGGCCCAGCTCGCCCTGCATCTTGTCGTGCTCTTGCTTGCGGGTGAGCGCCTCCTTGGCCAGGCTGTCGTCCCCCGACCGCACCGCCAGCATCGCCTTACGCTCCCATTCCTTACTGAGGTCGATCTGCTCGTCCCACTGCTTCTTCAGGCGCTTCTCGTCCGCGATCGAGACCGCCACTTGTTTTTTCGCCTCGACAAGCTGGTTCTGCATGTCGACGACGATCTGGTTCAACATCTTCTGCGGATCTTCCGCCTTCGAGATCAGATCGTTCAGATTCGATTTGACCAGCGTGCCAAGCCTCGAAAAAATTCCCATGGTCGTCCTCGGGTGCGTGAGCTTCGGGATCTACGTTTGTGCCGGGGCGGTGGCCCCGCGCGCGCTCCAGCGTGCCAAAACCGGGTACTGCTTCGAAATCGCCATCGATATGTCGTCGATGACCGCCTGAAATTCGTTCAGGTCCAAATTCTCCAACTCCAGGGCGTGGACAATGACCACGGCGTCTCCTTCCAAACCGAACGCGCCGTGAACCATCTCGCTTGTGTTGAGGGACAACAGGGTTCGGAACAACAGCTCGCGATCGGTGCGCGGCAAGTCCATGACCTTTACGCGAAAAACCACTACCTGGCCGGCTATGGAGATCACGAAATTGTCGGTGCCATCCAGCTTCAGGAGCCAGATGCCCGGTTTGATCTGTTCGTAGGGAACGCCACTGCGGAGCAGATAGGACTCGATGTCCTCGACCGTCTTCATGGGCAAAGGGTAGTCCATCGTTCGGGCAGCGACAAACGGGACGTGAGCGTCGACGGAGAGCGCCGGGCGGCCGCGACCAGGGATATGGAAGGCGGCCCCGCCGGCATGCCCGCCTTCTTCGAAACGCTCGGGTGCGCGGCATCACGCATCCACCGCATGCACCACATGCACCACATGCACGCGTCGTATTGAATCGCCGGGGTTGATGTGGTAACCGCACAGCCAGCGTATGACCCCTGATTCGACGCGGCTGCCGCGACACGTCGCCATCATCATGGATGGGAACGGCCGCTGGGCCCAGCGCCGGGGCTTGCCGCGCGTGGAGGGACACCGGCGCGGCGCAAAATCGGTCAGGGAGGTGGTCCGGGCGGCCCGGGAGGTGGGACTGCGCGCGCTGACCCTTTACGCGTTCTCGTCGCAAAACTGGGATCGGCCGCCCGACGAGGTCGCCACCCTCATGCAACTTCTGCGCGACTACGTGATCGAGGAGCGGGCCGAGATCCTGGACAACGGCATCCGCCTGATCGCGATCGGCGAAGTGGATCGTCTGCCGGACTTCGTGCGTGAGCCCCTGGATGACCTGATGCGGGCCTCGGAAGGTAACAGGGCGATGACCCTGTGCTTGGCCCTGTCATATGGCGGCCGCGAGTCCATAGTCGCGGCCGCTCGATCCCTTTGTGAGTCGGTTGCCCGGGGCGCGATTCAGCCCCACGAGTTGACCGAAGCCCGTTTCTCGGCGGCGCTGCAAACGGGGGGATTGCCTCAGCTGGATTTGCTGATTCGCACGTCCGGGGAAGAGCGGCTCTCAAACTTCCTGTTGTGGGAGGCGGCCTACGCCGAGCTCTATTTCACGGACACGTTCTGGCCGGATTTCGGGCGCGACCATCTGTTGAAGGCGCTTGAATCGTTCGACGGACGAGAGCGCCGATTCGGCCTGACCCGCGAGCAGATCCGGAGCGCCGGCTAGCCGGCATGTCGAATCTCGCCAGTCGGGTTCTGACAGCGGTGGTCGCCCTACCACTGCTGGCCGGGTTGATTCTCTGGAACCAACGCACGGGTTTCGGCGTGTTGGTGATCGTCGCGTCGGGGCTGGGCATGTGCGAATACGCGAAGATGATGTTGCCGCGGCTTGCCCTGCCGCAGCGGGTGGCGGTGATCGCCGCGGGCACGCTGCTCACGTTCGCGCTCTATCTGCGGCCCGATCTGGCCCTGGTGTGGTTCCTTTCGGCCCTGATCACCGGCGCGACGGTCGTGTTGCTCGGCCCCGGGGAAATCACGCTGGCGGGCGGACGGGCGGGCATCGTCGTGCTTGGACTGGTCTATGTCGGCGGCCTGACCGCGCCGCTGGCCCTGTTGCACCGGCAGCTTCCCGACGGCCCGCTTTGGGTGCTGACCGCGCTGGCGGCGACGTTCGCGAACGACACAGGCGCCTATTTCTCGGGTCGAGCCTTCGGGCGCCACAAACTCTACCCGGCTGTATCTCCTGGCAAGACCGTGGAGGGCGCGGTGGGCGGCCTGTTCTTCAGCACAGGAGCCCTATTCCTCGTTCGCGCCACGTTCTTTCCCACTTTGACCGTGGCGGATTGCCTGTTGGTGGGCATCCCCGCCTCCGTGCTGGGACCCATCGGCGATCTCTTCGAGTCCCTTCTCAAAAGGTCAGCCGGCGTGAAGGATTCGAGCCATCTGATTCCCGGACATGGCGGAATTCTGGATCGCTTGGACGCACTGCTGTTCGTCGGGGCCTGGATCTATGTGTACGCCAGGTTCCTGCGCTGACGGGGCCTTATCGCTGGCCTACCGCCCACTTGCAAGGGGTCTGAACAGGTCGCGCAACAAGCTGCACAAGATGTTCATGACTGGACCAAGTTGAGCACGCATTTGGTGCGTTTTCCCAGGCACGGTGATTGCTGCACGAGGCGCCATGAACGCCGGCCCAGCTTCGGATTCCGATGGAGGCCCGTTCGATCCTACGCCTGACGGCCCCATCACGGTCGTTGTGCCGCGACAGCGGCGCGGGATTTTCGCCGCCATCCACGTCGACGCCCGTGAGGCCACTTTGCGAATATGGCGCCTCGCTCCCGATGGTTCGTTCCAAAATCTGCACAAAGAGGGGGAAGTCTTCAACGTTCCGGGGCCCCAAGTGCCGGCCGATCCCGGGAAGTCCCAGATAGGGGGGGACCCCGGGAAGTCCCCAACGGGGGGTGTCCCCGGGAAGTCCCCAACGGAGGGGGACCCACGGAGCATCGCGATCAAGCTGGCCGATATTCTGATCCGATTCCAACGCACGGCCGAGCTCTTTGGAGCCGCCATTCGCGCCGTCGCCACCCAACCGTTTCGCGCCTTGCCCAATCACGAGGAGCTGCTGAGACGCTTGCGCCGGGTGACGCGTGTGGCCTTGGAGCTCATCTCGGAGCGCGAAACGGCCCGTTTCCTGTGTCTCGGGGCTCTGCGGGGACAGCCTCGCGATCAACGGTCGCTGCTGATCGACGTGGCGGAAGACGACACGATGATCATCTGGGCAAGCACCGAAGAGCCTCTGGGGATCTGGCGCTTGGGCTTCGGCTCCTCCCGACTTCTGGCGCCTTCCAACCCCGCCAACAAGGAACCTGATGGCGTCCGCGTGGCGATGTGGCGCCGGCAAGTCCAGCAAACACTCTCCCGCGCGCAATTGGAGGCCACTCGTCGTGGCGCCCGCGAAATCGTCCTGATCCGTCGCAGCGAAGGGGCCGGCGCTCCCCACCTGGCCGCCGTGGCGGTGTTGGCGGAGATCGCGTCCCATCTGAACATCCTCAACATTCAATCGTCGCAAAGCGGTCTGCACGAAGGGATCCTGCTGGATCTCTCCAGGACGCTCGGAAGCACGTTCGCGGACCTTCGAACAGACTCGCCGCAGCCAACGCCGCGGCCGCGTTCCGGTTAATCCAGCAAGTCCGGTCGTCCCCGGGGCCGGCTCGGGGCCGGCGCGAACCGAACCAGCGCACTCGGGCCGAAACGTCGCGCTCGGGCCGAAACGTCGCGCTGTGGAGCCGATAGGCACACATGACAAAACCCCCGCGGCCTTGAAAGCCCGCAGGGGTCGCCAAACTAAGCTATGCGGCAGTAGGCTAAAGCTATTTGCGGAGGCATTATCTAGAGCGATCGCGGGCGGTCTTAGGTGGTAACGCCCACAGTCGCGACTTTGAGACCACACCGCCTGGAGCTAACCAACCGATGTGATGGGAGGATGGAGCGAAGGAGACAGGGTCGTTAAGAAAGTTAAGCCTGAACCCCTCAGCTTTCGGGGCGAAGACCCAGCAAACTTCGTGCCGAAGGCGGTCAGCGCCGACAATCTCTTTGAAATGCGGGCCTTCCGTGTTAGACGATCCCCTGACTCGCAGTCGTGGCCCCCGATGACCCTGACATTTCCGTCAGCCCGCCGCCAATCGGCACGTAATTTTTGATACCTTGCCGCATGCCGAGTCTGCTCGTTATCAACGCCGATGGTCCCGAGACGCGAGTCGCGCTCGTCGAGGACGGTTTCCTTGCTGAGCTGTACATCGAGCGTAAGCGCGAGCGCGGCATAGGCGGAAATATCTACAAGGGACGGGTCGAACGCGTGCTGCCGGGCATGCAGGCCGCGTTCGTGAACATCGGGGCCGAGAAGTCAGCGTACCTACACGTGTCGGATGTGCGGGGCACTCCGGACGATCTGAAGCGTCTGCTGTCAGGCGATCAGACGCGCGCGGCCGAGGACGAGGATGATGAGGAAGCCGATCGCGTCCGTGCCGGGGGGGGGGCTCGCATCGAGGACCTTTTGAAAGAAGGTCAGGAGATCGTCCTGCAGGTCACTAAGGAGCCAATCAGCACGAAGGGCGCCCGGGCCACACGCTACGTGTCACTACCGGGGCGCCATTTGGTTTTCATGCCGACCGTAGACCACGTCGGAATTTCCAGAAGAATCGCGTCCGACCGTGAACGCCGCCGCCTGCGTGACATCGTCGAATCCATGCGGCCGGCAGGCTCGGGGTTCGTTGTACGAACGGTGGCCGAGGGCGTCGCCGAAAAAGACCTCAAGTCGGACATGGAGTTTCTGATCAAGCTCTGGAACGAGGTGGTGAAGCGCTCCGAGTCGAACCGTTGTCCGGCGCTGATCTACAACGATCTGGACTTGTTGCTGCGGACGGTCCGAGACCTTTTCACCGCGGACGTCGAGAAACTGATCATCGACTCGCGCAGCGAATACGAGCGTGTGAAGAAATTCATATCGGTGTTCATGCCGGACTTCGCCGGCAACATCGAGCTTTACCTGGGAGCCGACCCGATTTTCGACGGCTACGGAATCGAGATCGAGATCGATCGAGCCCTGGAACGCAAGGTGTGGTTGAAGTCGGGCGGCTATTTGATCGTCGACGAGATGGAGGCGCTGACGGCCATCGACGTGAATACCGGCCGATTCGTGGGAAAGTCCAGCCTGGAAGACACGATTACCAAGACGAACCTCGAAGCCTGCCGCGAGGTCGCCGAACAACTTCGCATCCGTTCGATCGGCGGCATGATCGTCGTCGATTTCATCGACATGGACCGTCCCCAGAACAGGGAGAAGGTCACCCGCGCGTTCAACGACCACCTGCGACGCGACCGTTCCAAGGCGGCCGTGACCGGGATCTCGGAGCTGGGCCTCATCGAAATGACCCGCAAGCGAACCCGCGAGTCATTGCTGCACAGCCTCACCGAGCCGTGCACATCCTGTGAGGGTAAGGGTTATACGAAATCACGAAGCACGGTCGCGTATGAACTGCTGCGCGAGCTGCGCCGCCAGGGCGACATGATCGAGACGGACACGATCGTGATCGAGGCCCATCCGGACGTGGCCCAGGTGCTGGCGACGACCGATCATGGTTTTCTGGAGGATCTGGAGAAGCGCTTGCAAAAGCGCCTGGTGATCAAGGCGCGCAGCTCGTTTCACATGGAAGATTTCGAGATTCACTCGCCCGGAGAAAAGGCCATCGAGAAGTCCGAGATGGCCGGCGGCCGCGACAAGGAACGTGAAGAGCCCAAGCGACGTCACCGCCGCAAACGCGCGCTCGGCTCGCCGGCCGACGTTGAGGCGTTGTTGGCCGAGGAGGAATCGGCGGCGGTCAGTCCGGAGTCGATCACGGCCGACGATGTCGTCGATCTGCCCCGAGAGCCGGCGCCAAACGGTGGCGGCGGTCCGGGCGCCATTCTAGCGGACGCTACCGAGGTGGTCACCCGAACAGGTATTCCCGTAGCCGCCGATCCTGCGATGGATACCGCGGCCGCGATCCCCGTCGTGGTCGTTGATTCCGAAAAGGGATAACCAGCGGTCGCTGTCTTTCGCTTTGCGGGGGGGCGCGTGGTCCGCATCAGTTTCGTTTGCCTCGGCAATATCTGTCGTTCGCCGACGGCGGAGGCGGTGATGCGCCATCTGGTTCGCGAGGCGGGCCTGGAGACGACGGTCGTCATCGACAGCGCGGGCACCGGAGGCTGGCACGTCGGCGAGCCCCGAGACCGCCGCAGCAGCGAGGTGGGACGGCGACGAGGAATCCCGCTGACCGGCCGTGCGCGACAATTCACAGTCGCCGACTTCTCGAATTTCGATCTGATCGTCGCGATGGACAACGAAAATCTGATGACGTTGTCGGAGCTCGCCCCCGACGACACCACGCGGGCGAAGTTACGGTTGCTGCGGTCGTTCGATCCCGACAGCCCCCCGGGAGCGGATGTTCCCGATCCCTACTACGGCGGCCCCCGGGGCTTCGACCAGGTGTTCGATATTTGCGAGGCCGCGTGCCGCGGGCTGTTGGCCGAGATTCGCCGGGAGCATGGTCTTTGAAATGGACGCCGCCGTGCGCGAAGAAATCGGGGCGACCTTGGGCGTCGCGGTGACAGCGGCTCGGCCTGTGGCCGGAGGCGACATCAACCAAGCCTGGGCCGTAACGTTCGCGGATGGCCGCCAGCTGTTCGTGAAGACGAATCGACGCCCGCCCCCGCGGATGTACGAGGCCGAGGCACGGGGCCTGCGGTGGCTTGGGAACTCGAGCGCGTTGCGAGTGCCGGAGGTGGTCGCGTTCAATCCGCGCTTCTTGATTCTCGAGCTGTTGCGTCCCGGCCATCCGAGGGCGTCCTTCAACGAGGACCTGGGAAGAGGTCTGGCCAGGCTACACGCAACGTCCGCCCCCGAATTCGGGCTCGACCATGACAACTTCATCGGCCCCCTGGAGCAGCCGAACCGTCCCGCGGCGCGGTGGAGCGATTTCTACGCGCACCAGCGAATCGAGCCGCAAATGCGGCGCGCGACCGACAGTGGACGCACATCACCAACTGTCGACCGGGGCATGCGCAGCCTGCTCGCGAGACTCGACGGTTTGGTTGGCCCGGTGGAGCCTCCAGCGCATTTGCACGGCGACCTATGGGGTGGAAACCTGATGTGCGATGAACACGGCGCGCCTTGTCTCATCGATCCAGCCGTCTACGCGGGACATCGCGAGGTGGACCTGGCGATGATGCGCTTGTTTGGCGGATTCTCGGCACGGACGTTCCAGGCCTACGACGAGGCCTTCCCGCTCGCGGACGGCCACCAGGAACGTATTCCTTTGTATCAACTCTACCCGCTGCTCGTGCACTTGAACCTGTTCGGCGGCTCGTACCTGGCGTCGGTCGAATCGGCCCTGGCCGCGCTGATCTGACGACCGGTCACGAAAGGATTGGCCCGTCGGCGCCGCGGCGCAATCGAGGCCTGGGGCCAGGTATCGCAACGTTTCAATTGAGGCACAAGGTCGCAGCGACGCCGTTTCTCGTCGATTGGGACGTCGACCCAGAGTCGCCGTGTCTCAATTTCTGGCGCCAGCTGACGATGTGAGGCTCTCGAACCCCGCCCGAATCGGCGTCCAACATGTCAGCAAGCCAGTTTTCATCGCACGCCGCCCCGAAACACGCGGCGGGAGGCGCAGCGGAGCGCGGCACGCCGCTTGGTCCGCTGGACATGGCGCTCGATACGCTGGGGGCCATGTTGCGAATTCTGGGCGAGTATGCCCTCGACCAAGAAGAGGTCGAAGCCGCTGCGTTCACCCAAGCGAGCGAGCAGTGGGCCCAGCACGTCTTGATGGCGACACCTCCCCCCGGAGGCGAGACGTCGCCGGTTGCCGATGCGCGGCGCGACTGGGCCGGAATCCGCGAGTTCATGCGCGAGTACTGCCGAAATAGCTTCCAGCATACGCGAACGGTCATCACCGACCTGCGACAAGTGGTTTGGGTCTTCATCCAGAACCTGAATCAAACCTTGGCCCAATCGAGCGAAACCGATGGACGCATTCGCGACCAGATGGGGCGCCTTGAGGCCTTGGCGCAAGGATCGTCCACGTCCGATCTGAAGCGCGAGGTTCTCGCGACGGTGGTGACGGTCGCGCAGGTGATCGAAGAACGAAAACGCAACGACCATGCGCGCGTCGAGGACCTCGGCGCGCGGGTGCGCCTGCTCGGAGAGGAACTGGAGTCCGCGCGGAAAGAGAGCGAGGTCGATCCCCTGACGCGTTTGTTCAACCGGAAGGCTTTCGACGCCTTCTTGGCGCGCACCGTTGAGCTCTCTCATGCCTTCGAGCAGCCGGCCTGCCTGCTCCTCGTGGACCTGGATCGTTTCAAACCGATCAACGACACGTTTGGTCATCAGACGGGAGATTCGGTGCTGTCGAAGCTGGCCGACGTGTTGTCGCGAATATTCCTGCGGAAGAATGATTTGGTGGCCCGGTACGGCGGCGACGAGTTGGCGGTTGTTCTGCGCGAGACGTCCGTGCGGGACGGACAGATGCTGGCGGATCGCCTGTTGCGCGCTGTCCGCGCCGTGAGGTTGGAATGTGAAGGGACGTCGTTCGGCTTGACGGTCTCCATCGGGATCGCCGCATTGGCGCCCAAGGATGACGGAGCGAGCTGGCTCGCGCGAAGCGATCGCGCCCTTTATCAAGCGAAGAACGCAGGACGCGACCGCGTCGTCACGGCCGAAGGCTAGCAGCGCAGCGATCACGCGTGATGATCCACTGTCACAATCAAGCCGTTTGATCGCGCCAACGTGACGCTTGGCGGTCGCCCTACCGCGGCTCGGCCTTGGCCGCGCGCGCCGCGGTCAAGAGGGGTCCAAGCGGCGGCAACTCGCCGAGAGCCACCTCGATGGCGCGGACCGCCTGATGCACCAGCATGCCCAGCCCATCGGCATACCGGACCACGCGTCCCCGAACCACCTGCGCAAGGGGACTTCCCCCTGCGATGCCATACGCCATCTCCAGGACGACGGTCTCGCGTTCGATGCGAACGAGATCGTTGGCCGCGTTAGGGTCGGACCACGCGGCCGCCGGCACCGACGACACCAACATCCGGGCGCCCTCCAGCGCTCGGCCGAGTCCGCCGTCGCTCCAAGCGAACGCACGCGCCAGAGCGCGACGCTGCCCGGGAAGATGGTCGACCAGAATTTGTGCCGCCTCCAGACGACGCGCGACGACCCTGACACGAGCACCCACCGCCGTCAGCGCCTCGACGGCGCCCGCAGCGGCCCCACCGGCGCCGATCAACACGGCGTCCTGACCCCCGGCGCGAGCACCCAGATCCTCGAGGGCGGCCAACAGACCATGCCCGTCCGTGTTCTCGGCGTGAATAGATTCCGGGTGCCCTGGCTCGAAGATCAGGGTGTTGGCGGCTCCACAGTTTCTAACCATCGCGGAACGCGTCGTCGCCAGGGCCGCGGCCGCGGCCTTATGCGGAATGGTGACATTTAGATATCGGTACCCACGCTGTCCGAGGTCGGTCACGAGTGATGCGAACCGTTCCCCATCGACACTCATCGCGTCGAATCGACCTTCGATGCCCAAGGCTTTGTAAGCGGCCTTGTGGATCGCGGGCGAGCGGCTCCGTGAGACGTCACCGCCCAAAACCGCGGCGAGAATCACGAATCCACCCCGGATTCCGCGACTTGCCCGCGGGTGGAAGGGCCCGCCTCCGCGGCCTGGTCCGCATTCGTGCCTTGTCGAGGTTGGCCAACACCGCCATCCGTGACGACGTCGACCGTCGCGGCGATCTCCCCGCGCCTGAGCGCCACCCGAATCTGGTCGCCGGCCTTCGTCTCGGCCGCATCGGTCAACAACCGACCGTCGGCGGTGAAGGACAAGCTGTACCCGCGATCGAGGACCCGGCGTGGTGACAGCGCGTCCAGTTTGTGGCCGAGCGAGTCGAAATGCCCACGCCGCCGCTGCAACGCGCGCCGGCCGGCGAGGCTTAACCTTTGCCCCATCTCCCCCAGGGTCATGCGCTGGTCGGCGATTCGCCGGCGGGGATGCGCGCGACTCAATCGTACCTCCACCGCACCCAGATCGGCGCGGTGACGTGTGACCCTTCTGGACAACAGGCGGTGTGCACGCGCCAGGAGATCGTCGACGATCTGCCGCCGCTCATCGAAAAGGCGACGGGGATCGGCGATTCGGTTTCGCGCCCGCTCAAGCACCAGACGGGAT
>JADGRC010000286.1 GCA_017881245.1 Pseudomonadota bacterium | reverse complement strand
CGTCAGCGCCGCAGTGGTTTTGCCCAACCTCGAGACCCAACCAACGCGTCCACCGATGCAGGCGGAACGCGAATCGCGTTCAAAATGCGGACGTGCCCGAGGTGGCCACGCGCGCAGAGCTTGTACACGGTGGCATCACACACGCCGAGGATCCGCGCGACCTCGGCGACGGGCAGAAGGCGTTCTCGATCTTTCCGGGGCCTCGATGACGGCGCGTTTGCCGGGAGCAAAGTAGGAGCAAAATCTTTCGACACCGTTGCTTCTTGCTGCAAAGCAATGGACTCACTGCCGGTAATATCGCAAGTGCTTACAGCTGCTTGCGATTCGCTGCTACGCATGGCGATCGTCTCCCGCGATTTTGGGAGCAGGATGTCGGAGGTTCGAATCCTCTCGCCCCGACCAGCTTAACTCACTGGAATCATTGGCTGGCGCCGAGGGTGCCGGCGACCCTGGATCGCCGGAGGGTGAGCCTTGAAGTACGGGTGAAGTAAATCCGTTGGATTTTGGGCGAAACGAGAGGCGATCGATCTCGGCGGGCGTCGCCTTTCGCCGCACGGAACCGACGCCACCCATGCATCCTGGGGCCCCCATAACATGATCGTGTGGGGCTCGATCCCTGGCGGCAACAACAGCTCGATCCCCGTTCCAAGCTCGCTCACCATTTGGCAGGATGGTACCCTCCGGACGCTGACGAGCGGGAGCGCCGACGATCGCAATCCCTCGTGGTCGCCCACCGGCACCGTGATCGGCGTTTGGTAAGTGGCGCTCTGCGATGTGAGCCGGGAACATGGCAATAACGGCAAGGACCATCTACACGTACGTGTCGGTCTGAGACCGGATGCTCCCTGCTCCCGCAGCCTGTAGAAGTTGCCGCGCAGACCCCGAGTTGCTCGGCCACCTCGGCGACCTGGAGGAGTCGGTTGCGGCCGTCGTAGAGCACGAACAGGTCCTCGATGGTCGGGGTGGTCGCGCACGGCCTGACCGTTCCAAGGTTGTCCCACGCCGGCCGCGCCTCCGTCTCGGGCGGCTCTTCGGAAGTGGGTAGCAACCGGGTAACAAAATTCTTGGTTTTCTCTGCGAATCCTTAGGACGGCTGGACTGCCGGCGGATCCGAGAATGTAATCATGTCCGCAGGTTTGTCTTCATTCCGGCGGCCGACACGCCGATGGGGGTGAGATGGCGCATCGGATCTTAGTGGGCTTGGTTTGCGCGCTCTTGGCCTGCGGGAGTGGTTGTTCCTTCCACGACTCCGCAGGGTATGGCGCCCTGACCGGCTCGGGCACGGGCGGTCACCCCGTCGTCTCCTACGACGGGGGCCCGCGCGGCACCGTGAACGCCGATGGTGGCCGTGACCTTGTCAGCAGCGGACCGCCCGTCCCGATCACACCGGCCGAGCAGGGTGGATACGGGCGCGGCGACGCCGTCACCGACACCACGACGGCGGGAGGCGGAATCGTGGCGGGCTCCACCGGTTGCAACACCGTGGTCGGCGTGGTGCGCGACTTCAAGGGCAAGAACGAGGCGAGTGGAGATCCGGACTTCGAGGCGTTCTCGGGCACGCATCCCAGCCCCGGGCTCGTCGCCGAGGTGCTCGGGCCCGATCACAAGCCGGTCTATGCCTCCACTTGCGATGGCAGCGGCGCCATGACTGGCGCGGCGTGTCCCTATGGGCAGCAGACCACGTCTCAGGCCAACTTCGACCTGTGGTACCGCAACACGCCCACCACCAATCAACCGTACCTGGTGTACTTCCAGTTCGTGGCCAGCGGCGGCATCTCCACCTTCGCCAGCAGCAATTTCTTTCCCCTCGACGGGGTCGGCTGGGGTGACTCGGGGACCGGGCAGGACGGCAAGCAGCACAACTTCGGCTTCACCACCGAGGTGCACACCACCTTCAAGTACTCGGGTGGCGAGCACTTCACCTTCACCGGTGACGACGACCTGTGGGTATTCATCAATGGTCACCTTGCGGTCGACCTCGGGGGCCTCCATCCGTCTTCGAGCGGCACTGTGGCGCTGGATAATTCGGCGGCCAGGCTCGGGATCACCCCCGGCAGCAACTACGCGATGGATCTCTTCCACGCCGAGCGCCACACCACCGCGTCGAACTTCCGCGTCGACACCAACTTCGTCTTCGTCGACTGCGGCGTGATCATCCCCTAGACGCCGCCATCCAGGCGCGACCAGGTCTCGTGCTTGGGGCATTTCCGCCGGCGCGATCCGGATCGCGTCGCGGCAGCCGGCTAGCGAGACGACGCGATCGCGGGACGGCTGCCGCTCCGGTGCAGCTCCCGGCGAGCCGACGCGCCCCGTCGCACCGGAACGCCCAGCGTATCCAGAATGGTTTCCCATACCGCGGCTATCCGCGGAACCTGAATGTCGCCGCCCAAGCGGGGGAAAGTCGGCAAGAGGGGGGGGCAGGAGGGGGGCGAGTTTACATATTCTTCTTTACTCGGCCATTGACGCACAGAGACTTTCTGGCTTGTTCTAGCTGTACTCTTGCGGTTGTTGCGACGCCGCTGCGTGCGTCGTGAGACAGCAATAGCGCCGCCGCGTCGGAGGGTGGGAGTTACAAGTGTGACGGATTCCGAGGATGGATGACGTTGGAACCGCGGCCCGCTCTGCCCTACCATCGCCGGTGTGGAGGTCGGTCGCATCGGGCGCTCGCGTCCGCTTGCCGGCGCGCTGGCGCTTGCGTCGCTGCTCGCCCCCGACAGTCAGGCCGCGCCGCCGCGCGACGACGGCTCCGTCAGCGTGCGGTTCTCGGTCGCCACGCGCGCGCCCCGCCCCGCGTCCACCCCCGGCGAACCGCAACGCCAGCCGAGCGTGACCATGAGCGACGGGTGGGCCTGCGCCGCCTTCGAAACTGAGCGGGGGCGGCTGCACCAGTGCTGGGACGCGGGACCGAACCCGCGCGCCTTCCCGGCCCCCGGGATGAAGGATCGGATCACCGTCGCGCGCGACCGCTGGTGCGAGCACGACGTCCTCGGCCTGACCTTTCGTTGCTGGCACCGGCCGCGCCGCGGCGACACCGGCCCGCGCGAGATGCCGCCGAGCTGGCAATGGTTGAACCCGCACAAAGCGGTCTGGGACGACGTCTACGACCGCGGCGATCGGCTGGAGGACGCGATCATGGGCGGCACATTCGCCTGCCTGCGCACGAGCCAGGCGCAGGGCGTGTTCTGCCTGGGCGACAATCGCTTCGGCCAGCTCGGGTCCAGCGCCCCGCCCCGCCCGCAGTCGGCCGCCGGCGATCCGGCGTTCGTCCGCGACGTCGGCCGCGTGGTGACGCCGGCGCTCGGCACCTGGCACGCGTGCGCGCTGGCCCCGCCGCGCTCGATGTCCGAGGAGATCCCGGTGGTCTGCTGGGGCCGCGGCGACCACGGCCAGCTCGGCGCGCCCGCGCCCGACAAGTGCACCGTCGACGGGAAGGTCGTCGCCTGCGCGCGAAGGCCGGTGCGCGGCCCGCGCGTGAAGGACCAGATGGCCGTGATGGGCGCGGGCGATCTGTTCACCTGCGTCAGCACGACGACCGGCACCCAGTGCTGGGGCGCCAGCCGCGACGGCCTGTTCGGCGTCCGCGGCTCCTGCCCGGCCCACCTGCGCCGCGCCTGGCCGACGCCCGACGGCCCGGTGCCCGCGCCCAACGCATCGTGCACGACGACGCCCGTCACGCTTCCGGGCGCGACCGGGTTCGACCCGTACCTCAAGGTCTCGCCCCGCCAGATCTGCTACGGGCGAAGCTGCCTCGGCGGCGTGCCGCAACCGAGCGATCCGGAGATCGGGCACCCCCGCGTCAGCCCGGGCAGCGACGCTAGCGCGTGCGCGGTGCGCGGCGACGGCGTCGTCTGCTGGGGAGAAAAATACTCGCCGCCGGGCTCGCCCGACCAGCCCGTGCCGGTCGTCTTCGCGCCGATGCCATCGCTCGGCGACCTGGCGATCGTCGAGGGCCCCGACGCGACGTCCGGAAAGGCGAATTGCCAGATCCAGCGGCCCTGCTCGCAGCCGGTGCGCAAGCTCCCGCGCTGCGCGGGCGGCCGCGATCCCGGGCGGCCGGTGCCGGAGATCCTGGCCCGGGCGAAGTCGCTGTCGGGCGGGATCGTGCGGGCGCGCGGCGCGCTGGGCGTCGGCGGCCGCTTCCGCCTGATGTACAGGGGAATGCTAGACCTCGAGGAAGAGCCCTGCGATCACACGGTGTCGTGTTGCAGGCCGCTCGGGGCGCCGGTGCTCGTCGGCGGCGAGGACGGCGCGCTCGCGATCGACGGCATGGGCTGCCGCGGCGACGAGTCGCGCGTCTGCTGCGACGCCCCAGCTTACGGGCAGAGCGTGATTGCGAGCGGGCGGTTGCTGCGGGAGGAGATCGGGCGGGAGACGGTCGGGTGGCGGTTGGCGAATGTGACCGTGTGCGAGGTGGGCGGGGCTCCTCCCTAAGTAGATGACGGCATCGCGGTCCTGGAAGGAACCGTCGATTCGGAGCGGGACGGGCGCCCCTCTTACAGCATTTGCCCAAATTCGATATCGACGGGAACCGGGGTATGCACCTTAGTCGAGTAGGTCAGCTTCCCCGTCTTCTGCCCTATCTTGAAGATGGTGATGTAGTCACTGTTTTCGTTTCCTACGTAGAGATACATCCCCTCGGGGTCGATGTTCATTCCACGCGGCCAGTCTCCGGGGGGGCCCTGGCGCGTCTGTGGGTCGCCCATCGTGGGTTGCGAACCGATGTTCGTAAGCTTACCCGTGGTCGGGTCCACGCTGAACATGCCTACCGCGTTGTCGCCTCGGATGGTGGTGTAGAGGAACTTGCCGCTCGGGTGCAGGCGAATCTCAGCGCCGTGGTTCATGTTGGGGTCCGACGTGCTGGGCAAGCCGGTAGCTGCCTGCTTCCAAGCGAGCGTGCCGCGCGTCGAATCGTAGTCGAACACGAACACCGCGCACGTGAATTCGCTCAAGACGTAAGCGTGCGTCTCCGTCTTGTCGAATACCATGTGCCGCGGCCCAGTGTCCGAGGGCATGCCCGCGTAGGGCACTTCGTTCGGAGTCAAATTGCCTGTGGTCGGGTCGAGATTGAAAACGCTGATCCGGTCCGCCCCGAGGTCGACGCCGAAGACATGCCTGCCGGAGCTATCGGCAAGCATCATGTGAGCGTGCGGCCCAGTCTGGCGGCTCCCGTTGGCCATGCTGTCGGGTCCTGTGCCATTTCCCACGTCCTGGGCCATTGCGGTCATCGTGCCGAGCGATCCGTCTGCCTTGACCTGGTAGACGGGCCAGTTGCCCGTTCCATAGTTGGCCGCGTAAACAAACTTATTTCCGGGGTGAACGCGGATGTGCGTCGGCCAATCGCCCTTGGACGGAAGCGAATTCAAAAACGTCAGCATCCCATCGGCACCAATCGAATAGGCACTAACGTTGCCGCCCTTCATGTCCGTGACGTACATGCCGGTGCCGTCTTCGTTGTCCGAGTAAAGGAACTTGTTCGTCGAATCGAGCGCCAAGTACGACGGGTTGGACGCTTGAACGACTTGCACCTGGGTCAGGCTGCCATCGGTGGGAT
The DNA here is from genome assembly GCA_017881245.1 of Pseudomonadota bacterium. GTDB lineage: Bacteria > Myxococcota_A > Polyangia > Fen-1088 > Fen-1088 > FEN-1088. The sequence goes on along the minus strand of JADGRC010000286.1, from coordinate 22,294 downwards.
CGGATTTGAAGACATAGATCCCCTGGGAGGGGGGCGTGCCGTTGTCCACTCCCCCGTCGGGCAGCGGCGGGCGTCCGGGCGGACCGTTCGTGTACGTGCCCACGTAAACGATCCTCGCGACCGCTGTGTTCGTCCCTTCGAATGGGTCGCCCGACGGTTGCGTTGTTGATGCTGCCTTGCTGGAGCTGCAGCCCGTGATGGCACACAGAGACACGCACGCGAAGCAAGGCAATGCGAACGACGCCGGCGTGAAAGGGAGCCGACGGTCATGCGATCGTGACATGATTTCCTCCATATTCATGAGAACTGAGTTCGACCAAGGCAGCGATCGCGCGAGTACAAGCCGTCGCGGAGCGCATTAAACCAGGCCTTCGAGGGCCGTCTTTTCGTCGCCCGAGAGCGTGCTCAACAGATCAGTGCTCATGATGAGCGTGCCGTCAGCGTTGAAGTACCCGCTGGTCAAGGGGATATTGATCTGTCCGCGCTGACTGGTCGTGAAAGTGAGAGGTCCATTCCCTGTTACGTTCACACTGGCCATGATGGAACCTCCTCGTGGGAAGGTTGTTGAGAGTCCCCTTGCAGACAGGACTGGGATTGTGGAAGAGGAGTAGCGAGCGAGCCGGTGACCAGGTCACCGTCGTTTGGCCGCGATACCGCCGGAGGCGAAAAGCGCTGGGCTTTCCGCTCTTCAGTTTTCGCAGGCGCCGACAAGTTCATGTCCCCGCGAAGCGAGGGGGCGGGGAGGCACGGGGGCACGGGGGCGACAGAGTGGACGTAAGATTTATTATCGGCGACATTGACTTGGTGTGTACGGCCGGCTTCATAGGTAACACTTTGGACCGGCTTCATGGGTGACAGTGGTTAGTCGATAAGTTGTACCATTTCGGGGGTTTGGTTGTCGGTCTGGGCCGCGGTTAGGTCATCGGCGGCGTCATCCCAATTTGGTTTTCTGGGACGTGCGCCGCGGACGAAGCGACCGTGCGCGGCTCGATCGCGATAAGCTGCGGGCATGCGCTACCTTCATACGATGCTGCGCGTGCGCGATCTCTCCGCCGCGCTCGACTTCTTCGTGACCAAGCTCGGGCTTCGCGAACTGCGACGCCAGGACAACGAGGGCGGACGCTTCACGCTCGTGTTCCTGGGCACGGGCACGGACGGCGATGGCGCGGAGATCGAGCTGACACACAACTGGGACCAGACCGAGGCCTACCCGACTGGGCGGTTCTTCGGTCATCTGGCGTTCCAGGTCGACGACATCTACGCGACCTGTGCGCGACTGCGGGAGACGGGCGTCGACATCCTGCGCCCCCCGCGCGACGGACACATGGCGTTCATCAAGTCACCCGACGGCCAGTCGGTCGAGCTGCTCCAGCGTGGTCCGGCGCTGCCCAGGCAGGAGCCGTGGGCGTCGATGCCCAATCAGGGCAGTTGGTAGTTCGCGCGCAACGCGCCTCGCGGAAAGCACAATACCGGCGATTCCCCATTCGGCACGACCACTCATCCGGCGAATCAGCGCCGCGCGCCCGCCGGGGATCGATATTACCCTCGCGGGGCCGATGAAGACGCTCTTTCTCCTGACGTTCGCGTGCGCGCTCGCTTCGGCGTGCGGCACCTCCGGGACCGCGCCCGCATCGCCGCCCAAGCGGGGGATACTCGGCAATACGGGGCAGGAGGGGGAGGGCGGTTGACAGATTATTCCATTATCAGCGTTTGACGCATGACATGACGCACAGAGACTTTCTGGCTGTTCTAGCTGTACTCTCTCCGGATGCTCCCGTCCACCCTTCAATTCGTCATCGCCATGATCGCGTGCGCGATCAACGAGCGGATGCAGCGGAAGTTGGACTACACCCAGGAGGAGGTCCGGATTCCCAAGGAGCTTCTCCGGACCGCCACGGGCACCTTGCGATTCTCCTTCACCGCCGACCAACGTCGTCGCCTGGCGCTGGCTGGGAAGGAGCTGACCCCGAAAGACCGGCGAAAGTGCTGCCAGATCGTGAAGCCCGCCACGATCCTCGCCTGGTTTCGCGCGCTCGGCGCGCGAAAGTACGACGGCTCGAAGGCTCGGACGCTGCTGGGCCGACCGCGGAAAGCTCAGGACATCAGGAAGCTCGTCATCGAGATGGCTCAGGCCAATCTGGGATGGGGCTACACGAAGATCCGGGACGCCCTTCGAACCGGCCTGAAGATCGAGATTGGACGTACGACGGTCGCCAACATCTTGGCCGAGGCCGGAATCGAACCCGCCCCGGAGCGTGAGAAGAAGCGCACCTGGAAGCAGTTCATGAAGATGTACTGGGAGTCGCTGTATGCGTGCGACTTCTTAGATCCCAGCGAAGAGTCCAACTGCAATCCGCACGCTGAGCGGTTCGTGAAGACGATCAAGTACGAGTGCCTGAACCACTTCATCTTCTTCGGCGAGCGGCATCTGTGCCACGTTCTCAAGGAATTCGTGGCTCACTACCTGACCGAGCGCTTTCATCAAGGTCTCGATGGTCAACTCGTCAAGGGTCAGGTCGAATCGGCGAATGACAACGGGACCAACGGCCCGATTTCCTGTCGCTCTCGACTCGGCGGCATGCTGAACTACTACCATCGCGTGGCCGCGTGACGACCGCGATGGCTTTCCGGACACTACGCGGTGATCAGCGGCCGTGGGGACGAGGTGCTCGATCTCGCCAAGACAAATCTGTGGCGCTGAGCAGACCACGATCGTTCAGAAGTCAGTGGCCTCCGACGGGCGCTCGATTGGGCGGAGTGCCGGGATCGAGGGCGGTGATCAAAGCAGACATATCTACAGGCTTCACGAGATGAACGTCGAAACCAGCCGCCCGACTCTGCGCGATGTCCTGCTCCCGACCGTAGCCGGTGAGCGCAATGAGACGCGGGCGATGGCCTGCTTGTTGTTCGCTCACGCGGCGCGCGACCTCGAAACCATCCATGACAGGGAGGCCGAGATCTAGAATCGCAACTTCCGCGGGGAATATCAGCAAACGGCGCAGCGCTTCAGGTCCGTCCTGGGCCACCTCCACCTCATGGCCCATCGCACTGAGGAATTCCGCGAGCGTTTCCCGGGCGTCCTCGTTGTCATCGACCACGAGGATGCGCCTTCCTCCCTGCGCCACTCGTGGCGGCACTTCCGGCCTTTCCCGCGGGGGCGGCTCGACCGCCGCGAGCGCGGGGATGCGCACCACGAACTCACTGCCGCGCCCAGGCCCTTGGCTGGCCGCGGTCACGGTGCCGCCATGAAGGGTGATGAAGCTCTTCACCAGGGCGAGACCCAGCCCAAGCCCGCCCTTGGAACGCGCGATCGTCTGCCTGCCTTGCACGAAGAGATCGAAGACATGAGGTAGGAGATCGGAGCCGATCCCTTCTCCGTCATCCCGAACGCGAATGACCGCCTGTCCGCTCTCCCGCGTGGCGCTGAGCCATATGTGGCCTCCCGGGGGCGTGAACTTCGCGGCGTTGGCCAAGAGATTGGCGACGACCTGAGCGAGACGAAGCGGGTCCGCACTCATGGCCAGGCCGGCCGGCGGCACCGACACCTCCAAGTGCTGCTCGCGTTGCTCGACAAGAGGGCTGGCCATCTCGACTGCCTTGGATAGAACATCCGGCAGCTGGATCGGAACGCGGGAAATCGAAACCAGTCCTCGCGCCACACGAGAGACGTCCAACAAGTCGTCCACCAGCTTGCTGATGTGCGAGACTTGGCGCTCGATGACCTCGCGCTCGCGGACAGAGCGCTCGTCGCCCCGTAGCTTCAACAGCTGAACGGCCGTGCTAATCGGCGCCAACGGATTTCGTAGCTCGTGGCCGAGCATCGCCAGGAACTCGTCCTTGGAGCGACTGGCGGATTCCGCGTTGGCACGCGCGGCCCGCTCCGCCGCGTACAGCTTGGCCCTCTCGAGTGCCTGAGAGCACAGGTCAGCCATCGTCAACAGGACGGTGCGATCCCCGTCATCGAAGCTGCGCTGATGATCGAAACGAACGCCGAGCATTCCCACGAGCACACCGTGCGCCACGAGAGGCAGGGCCACAGAGGCCTCGAAGTCACCGGCTCTAATGGCGTCCCGGAGCGCCGGATACTCTCTACACGATGCCTCGAAGCTTTCGTAGAAGACAGCCGATCGCCGACGCGCGGCGTCGGTGAGCGGTGTGTGTGCGTCGGAGGGAATGGCGCGATAGCTCGCGGTCGATGCGTCCGGGTGGCCTCGCTGGCCCAGCAACTCGAACTCGCGTCCGTCATCCGTCAGCAAGTAGAGCGCACCACCGGCTGCGCCCAGGGCGTCCAGACACTCCCGCAGGATGACGGTTGAAACGTCCTCCGGGGTCACGGCCTCCGAAAGCGCCGCGGTCGTGCCTTGCAAACGTCGAAGCCTATCCTCGCTCGCGCGCACACGCTGCTCGGCCTCCTGCGCCGCTTCGCGCGCCGCGCGTTCCGCGATGAGCCTGCGTTCGTTCTCCTCGGCCAGGCGGCGTTCGGTCAGATCGCGCGTGACCTTGGCGAAACCCCGAATCTCGCCTGATGCATCCCGAAGGACCGTGAGCGATCCGAGCGCCCAAAAGCGTGATCCGTCCTTGCGAACCCGCCAACCGGTCACTTCGCGACTCCCTTTGTCGATTGCCTCTGCCATCAGCTCCCCGGGTAAACCGGCGGCGCGATCTTCAGCCGTGAAAAAGATCTCGTAGGGCTGTCCGATGATTTCCTGGGCATCCCAGCCCTTGATGCGCGCGGCACCTGCATTCCAGCTGTAGACGCGACCCTTTGCATCGAGCATGAAGATGGCATGGTCGCGCACTCCATTGACCAAGAGCTGAAAGCGCTCCTCGCTGACCCGTAGGGCCTCCATCGCGCGATCCAGGTCGACGCGGTCACGCACCGTCATCACGAAGATCGGTGTTCCATGCCGGTGAACCGATCCAAAGCACCACTCGATCTGCCGCTCGAGTCCATTGCGCATCAGCCCCGGCAGCTCGACTTGCATCAAATCGGACGTCGCCGTCATCGGGGGCGCGTCAGGTTGCCTCAGCCTCTCCGGAATCAGCACGCCGGTCGAACGTCCGTGCAGCTCGCCCCGCTCATAGCCAAACACGGCCTCCGCCCTTGAGTTCGCGTGGAGAATGTGGCGGGCAGCGTCGAAAGCCACCAGAGCTTCAGGGACGGCTTCGAGAACATCCTCGAGTTGACCAGGCCTAGCCTCGACCTCTGCTAGCACTGCACGAAGTGTGTGTTCGATCCTGTGCAGGAACATCGGTGCACCGTCGAGACTGGCGTTGTTGACACTCACTATCTACCTCCGATGAGCTTGCTGGCCGCCTATTGACCTGGTGTGAGAAATGGGCTTTGAACCCATTGACCTCGATATAGTAGCGCGGGCCCAATCGACCACCTGATCGCCAGCAGTTCGATGTCGAACACCAGCGGGCCCACGGGTGCGCCGTCGCTTTTAGGCCGACCCCGACGACGTCTTCTTGGCGTCTTCGGGGGCTGCCGCGACGTCGACGGGGACCTGCGGGGGTTCGGACATGGACACGAAGTCGAGCAGCTCGACGTCGAAGACGAGGGGACCGGAGGGCGTATCGAGTCGGGTCGACTGTTCACCGTAGACGAGCTCGGGCGTCGTGCGAAAGATCTACGACTCAATCGGCGGCTATGTCGGTAGCGTGGCGCTGATCTGTACGGTCAACGCGACCCTGACCACCGTGTTTCTTGCGATCAATCGCCTGCGATTCTTTCTGCCCCTCGCGGGCCTTGGGCTCGGACCGGGCCTCCCGGCGCGCCCTCCGGGTCCAGAACTCAGGTCCCGACCAGGGGCGACATGAAGCTGAGCCCCAATGGATCGTCGTCCTCGGGAATGGACGCGGCCTCGGATGTCTGCAGCGGAACCACCAGCACCGGACAGGGCGCGTGTCGGACCACCTTTTCGTAGACATGACCCAGCAAAGTGGCGGCGATACCGGAGTGTTCATGGCTGCCCATGACGATGAGTCCTGCCGCAATCTTGCGCGCGTGAGCGACGATCTCGACGTGGGTCTTGCCCATGGTTCGGGCGGTGGAACATTTGATTCCGCGCTGGCGTAGGCGTTCGGCCACGGCGTTCAGCTCGCCAGAGTCCGCGTGCTCCGCGAGAAGCACGGGTGACCCCTCGGTTGGCAACAAGCCGCCGGGCGGCGATTCGATGGCCGGCACAGGCGCGCTGACGTGGAGCAGTTCCACCGATGCGCCCAAGAGTTCCGCAAGCTCGGCCGCCGCCGTGGCGGCTTGAGCTGACGCCCGTGAGAAGTCGGTCGGCACCAAGATTACGCGTGTGGATTTGAGTGTCATCATCGCCGTCGTCAGAAGGTGGTGCGGAACAACGCCAGGCGCAACGTGGGGGCGGGATCCGAGGGCAATTTGTTCAGGGCGGTTGCGTTTGACACCCGACTCTCTTGCACCGCCAGCTGGACCACGCCCACCCCCACGCCGAGCAACACACCACCGGCTCCCCAATAGGCAATGTTGCGCGCGTGGGTCTGATCGCCAAGGTAGTAGAGCGATCCGCCCACCAGCACACCGACCACCCCGCCCATCAATGCGCTGAGCGCCACGGTACTCATGTAGTTGTGTGACGGCTCCACGTCGGTGTGAACGACCCTATTGTTGCGGGGTGACTCGACGACAGTCGCCTGGGAAGGCGCAGGCACTGGCTGGGCTGGAACTGCCAGCACCGGAGCCGGCTCGGCGGGCGCTGCTTGCGGCGTGGCGCTGGTGCCCGCGGGTGTTACCACGACGTTGTCGGCGGTAATTTGCGGCGCTGCGCCGCGATACGGTTGGTGGGGCACGATGCGGCCGGTTGCCGTGGCGGGTGTGGCCCACGCGGATGTTGTGGTCCCTGCCAATCCCATCAGCAACATAGCGGCCATCACGGTCATCGAGATTTTCGAGTTCCTGGTGTTCATGAGATCCTCCTGGGCGTCCCGTTTTGCACCGCCGATGCCAGCGCCTTGGCTCAGCCGAGCCGTGCAAACGCGTGGAGTTCTCGCAAGGGCGGGCGAGCCCTGTGAGCAATTCGGTAACGCCATCGGGCTCGCCCGTCACCGCGAGGTAACCGCGACGCCACTATGACGCGACGGTGTCCTTGCCGCCTGCCGCGTGAATGTTCGTGGGGCTCGTCGTATGGTCCTTGGTCGTCCATCGGCGGGAAAGCCTGGCCCAACCCGAACATGAAGGCTCCCGCGCACACGGTATTCTTGCTGTCACCCGCGAACCTGGGTGGTCAACGCGGGCGTATGGTGTTCAACCCATCCGCGAAGTTCTTGTTGGCGCAATCGCTGCGTTCGGGCGAGGGTGCCGAGCTGGCTGAAGTGTTCAGCTTCGTCAGCGGTTTGTACTTTCGGGGAAAGGCGACCTACGCGCAGGCATTTGCGCGACCGCCGCGCGATCTGGCCGGCGGATTGGTCATCAGCCCGGCGGAAGGATTGATGTCGCTGACCGAGCGCGTGACCGTGGAGCGTCTGCGGCGCTGGGCCGAGACACCGATCGACGCCAACAACCCCGCGTTCACCGCGCCATTGCTCCAACATGCCGCGGCGCTGGAGCGGGCATACGGGGCCACCACGCAATTCATCCTTTTGGGCAGCGTGGCAACCGACAAATACGTGGTGCCGTTGACGCGGGTGTTCGGCGACCACCTTTATTTCCCCGCGGAGTTTCTGGGACGCGGTGACCTGAGCCGCGGGGCGCTCCTGCTCCGTAGCGCCCGCGCCGGCCTGGAGCTGGCCTACATTCCGGTGGAGCGTCCCACCGCCGCTACATCGTGACTTTGCGTTGCGCCGCTCGTCCCGATCCGAATCCGGTTGAGCACCGGTCACCAATGCCTTGGCGGCCTGAAACAGATACTTGATTCATCGAGCCCGCCGGAGTCCCAGTACTCCGCTTCGATGGGATCCACTTCAATCAGTGGCAGGTTGGGATCGTCCTTGCCGTCGGGAAACCAGACCTTCCAGGCGCTGGACCAGAGCTTGTCGGTCAGTTGTCGATCGCGCGTCAGACGCGCTCTTCCTGTGATGAGACAAACGTCCGGTCGTCCTGCATCGAGATGTTGACGTCTGGATTGTTGCCGATCTCCCTGACCTTCCCGGACGTCGCCGACGTGGCGAAGTAGATCCGGCCATGGCCTTCGGTCTCCGGGACCGCGAGCGGTCGTGAACGGAGGCCTTCGTCGGCGGCGTGGGTAACCAACATGGCTGTGCAAAAACCACGACAGCGCGAGCCGCCAGGGTCAAGGCCTCCGTAATTTTCGTCCGGGGGGGTGGGGCGGCTGTGGCTGCCGTCCCCACCGCACCCGGGGTTACCTATGCGTGACGGCGACTGGCGTCCTGGTTCCGTCCGCCCACGCCGCCCGCGCGCCGCTGACCATTCGCTGGTTGAGCACGGTCATCGCCCGACTCCACCTGCTCGCTGTCGTCACCCTCTTCGGCTCCGGCGAGCAGTCCGGACGCGCGCGGCTGATCGCGCTCGTCGCTGTTCGTATCATCGCTCTGCGACAGGAAATGGCGGTTGACCTCGCGATCACTATCGGGTCCGCCGCTGCCGCCCGCGCGCGCGGCCTCATCGCCATGCTCGGTGGCGCGACGTCCGTGGCCACGGGCCGTATCCGCGTGCATGTCGGCCCGGGAATGATTGCCGGACTGTGAGTGCTTGGCGGCCTGGGCGTGATGATGCGCAGCCGTCTCGTGATGGAAGGCGGCGCGCTCGTGGCTCTTGACCTTCCCGCCCCGGCTCGCGCTGCTCGACGTTCCTGACGACTCTCGTCCGCGTCCGTTCTCGGAGCTGGGCGACCCGTCACGATCCTTGGACTTACGGTTCTCGTTCTGATGGGACATGGGGGACCTCCACTGTTTTCGCCGCGCTTCTTGGAAAGAGCGACCCGATTCGAGCCTCACGCGCGCGGCGGTTTGCTCTCGAAGGGAGCAACCGCCATGCCATCGGCTTCCGGGGCCTCCTCCGGCTCACCACGCGCGGCCGCGGGCGGAGGGACTGGCCCACCAAACCAGTCCAGATCGGGCAGCTCCCGAAAGACCTTCCGCACGCCCGCACTCCAATCGCGGCTGAGAGACGTGAAGTAAGGATCGCCGACCCCGGCGCTGGTCCGGGAGTCCGAGGCGAGGACCAGACCGCCGTCGAGCAACACGCCCTCGCAATAGGTCATCCGAGAGTGCTCCGCGCGAGAATGCGACCTGGACCCGAGGCGCCCGCGAAGCCGGCCGCGTGGTCAGGCTCCATCAGGCGGCCCAGGAGATGGGCTGGGTTTCCTCGGTCACGATCTTGAAGCCGACCAGCTTCGATTCTCCGAAGGTGGTGGTGATGGCGCAGTCCGCGGCGTCACGTCCTCGTGCCATCAGGATGCGCCCGATGCGCGGGACGTTGTGGCGGGCGTCGAAGGTGTACCAACGGCCGCCGAGGAATGCCTCGAACCAGGCGCTGAAATCCATGGGCGCGGCGACCGGTGGGACGCCGATATCGCCCAGGTACCCGGTGGCGTAGCGGGCCGGAATGTTCATGCATCGGCACAGCGCGATGGAGAGATGGGCGAAATCCCGGCAAACGCCCACGCGCTCCTGGTGGGCCTCGAAGGCCGTGCGGGTCGAGCGCGCGAAGGGATATCCGAAGGTTAGATGCCGGTGAACGTAGTCGACGATGGCCTGAACGCGGCCCCAGCCCCGGGGCGTGCGGCCGAACGTGGACCAGGCGATCTGCGAGAGATGATCGGTCTCGCAGTAGCGGCTGCCCATCAGGAAGCCCACCGCCTCCTCCGGCAGCTCGGCCACCGGAACCTCCTCGGCCGCGGGAGCCACCTCATCGGCACGGCCGCTATCCTCGATGAGGAAGTTGGACCAGAGCTTGAGCCGGCCAGCGGGAGCGATGGTCCGGGTTCGGAGATTTCCGAACGGGTCGGCGTTGGTCGACAAGGGCGCCGGTCCGTCCGAACTTATCGTGGCGGGAGTTCGCAGATCGCCGGAGCGCGATGGGTGCACGCTCAACAAGGCCATGAGCGGGGTCTCGGCGTTACATTCGATCGAAATTTCGTAACCTGCGCGAATCAACATCGGATGTGTCCTCCTGTCGCGCCATGGTTTGACGGGAGCGTCTTGGCGCGGCACCGGAACGGCTTTGCAATGCCCGCGCCGTCTTCCGCTGCCGGGCTGGCGTCGAGCTGCGCCTGGGGGAGCGAGCGAACCGGATCGTTACGAATCGCGACCAACGTTACGCCGGGCGGACCGTCGCGGGGAGCGATCTCAGCGCTGGGCGCGCTTCGCGCGCTCAGCGCCCTAGGTGAGCCTTCCGTGGCACGGTGGTTGCTGAACTGGGGCGCCATGAAAACAAAACAAGTCGAAGAGCTCGTGTTGCAATCCTTGGAGCACGAGCAGGGTGGCGTGAAGGTCTATTCGACCGCTCTCACGTGTGTCGTCAACGACCAGCTGAAGAAGGAGTGGGCGACATATCTGGAGCAAACCCGAACCCATGTGACCGCGCTGGAGTCGGTGTGCGAGGCGATGGGGATCGACGCCAAGCGAGAGACCCCCGGGCGCCTGGTGGTGCGTCACGTCGGGGGCGCATTGGTCGAGGCGATGAAGCTGGCCAAGTCCGGCGGAGATCCCGCCGCCGCCGAGCTAGTCGCGTGCGAGGTTGTCGTTCTGGCCGAGACCAAGGACCACGCGGATTGGGAGTTGCTGGGGAAGTGCGCCGAGCACCTGTCGGGCCCGCAGGCCAAGGCCCTGAAGAGCGCGTACGAGGAGATCGAGGATCAAGAGGACGAGCACCTGTATCACACAAAGGGATGGTGTCGTGAGCTCTGGCTCCAGTCGCTCGGCATGAAAGCGATGCTGCCCCCACCCGAGGAGCAGAAGCACGTCAAGACGGCCATCGGCGCCGCCCGCGCCGAGCAGGAAGCCGACCGGTCACGGTAGTGCGCCGTAAACCGACCACGGCCGGCCACGCGCTTCAGCGACCGACGAGCGCGGCCACCGTCGAGACCAGGAGGTCGGGATCGACGGGCTTGGCGGCGTGCTCCTGGAAGCCCGCGCTCGTGGCCCGCTGCCGGTCCTCCGCGCGCGCGTAGGCCGTGAGGGCGAGCGCGGGGATCTGCCTCAGCGCGAGGGGCGCCTCGACGCGCAGGCGAGCCGGTCATGGGCCCCTGACACCGTTACGCATTCCCTGCTCACTGTTACGGTGTTGAGACGCTCGCAGCGCTGCAAGAAATGAATGGCGACAGGGGGGGTGGCGGAACCCGTTCGCCATGTGGCCGGACGCTCGCGGCGCTGCGAGAAATGAATTACAACGACCTTCGCGTCAAATAACTCTGCGCCCGCTGATGAGCCGAACCAGAATGGCGACGACGGCCATGACAAGCAGGATATGGATGAATCCTCCCATCGTGTAAGAGCTGACCATTCCCAGAGCCCACAGCACAATCAACACCATAGCAATTGTCCACAACATTTTGTTCTCCTTGTTTCAGTATCCATTCACCTGGATCCACTTGCTATGCGGCGACGGTTTCCGCCTCCCCCGAGGATAAAACCGACCGCAATGGCCACCCCGATCGACCGCAAGGGGTATTCATCGACCCAATGCCGCCAGTCGATAATTCCGTCCACTCGCCTACGCAGTTCGCCAACCGAAACGACAACGCGCTGTCGGCGAATGGCGATGTCGGCTTTCAGGCGATCGATCTCGTCTTCGGCGTTCTTGTAGGCGCCATTGGATCGCGGAAGGCACGAACCAATCGCGCTTTCAGACATGAGATCTTGCCTCATCGCCTGCGTGGGGGGACGATACAGCCGCGACCGTCCCCCTCAAGTTGTCAGCGGCATCGACACTGGTGCGTTCGAATGCGTTCGACTCGCGCAGTCGTTTCAACGACACGCCGACGCCCACCCCACCCAACGCGAGCTGTGACACGGCCACCAATGCCAGCGCCGTCGTCCACCCCCAGATCCCGCTCAGTGCGGAGGCGATCGCCGCCACCCCGAAGAGGTAGCCGGCCAACAGAACGGGAACAAAACATTCCGACTCGAACGGCCCGCCCCGCCACCGCGCGGGCATCGACGGCTAGCTCGGCTCGCGCCAATGTGAATTTGCGAGGACAACAAGTCGAGAACGTCCTCAGCCGCGTTCTTGGCGATCTCCACCAGGGACACCTGGTCTCGAGCGGCTCGCGGCTGAGACGTTACCAGCGGCACGCCCCGAGCTCCACTGCTCGGGGGGAACACTTTGGGCAAGGGAATCATTGCCACAATGAAACTCAGGTGTTGATGGATTCTTCTCGAGACTTTCCAGAATTGGTCCCCGGGTGATCGCCGGCCGCTTCGAGTTTCTCGCGAACGCCCGCGCGCAAGTCGCGCAGCCGATTTCCCAAGTCCTCGCGCAGGTCTTCGCCCGACTTGGGGGCCAATAGCAACGCGGCTCCCACACCCACCAGCAGTCCGAGACCGAACATGCTCATGCGCCCGAGAATCACCTCGGAGGTGGAAGGCTTGCTGGTCAGACCAAGCGCGGCCAGAACATCGTCCTTGTTGAGATCACGGATATCGCTCAGTTTCATGAATTCGTCTCCTTGTTATTGGTCTTCGACCTAGGTTCGTGACGATGATCGGTTTTGGGAACCTGATTTTTTGGGACTGACATCCTGGGCCGCTGAAACGGCGTCGTCCTCCGCGCCTTCGTTGGCGTCCCGAGGCAACAAACCCTCCGCCAGCACCGCGATGCTCTGGCTCATAAAGGGAACCACCGCCAGACGAAGCCCCAGCCTCACCCCAGTCGCGACGACTCGGCCGGTAAGTGCGGAAAACAGACCACCGCCGAGGACGTAACCAGCGCCCAGGGCCAATGCCATGGTTCGCGCCGGATGACCATTGGTTTGGTCAAGCAAAGCCCCTCGCCACTGTTGAAGTCGCCCGCGGAACGTTTCCGGCAGCAAAACGGCCGCGGGCTCAAACGCAGGCATGGCATTGCGACGAGTTCCGTTAGCCATGACGTGCCACCTTGGCGAGAGTGAGGCCGAGGGCAAACGCGCCCGCCAGAGCGGCGCCCGGATTCTTTCGTGCCCAACGTGTGATGCGTGATCCCCAGCCCTCGACGGTTCTGCGCACCGCGACGACCCGGTCAGCCAGATCATCGGCTCGGCGCTCTGGTTCGCTGACTATGTTCGATACCTGTCCCTTGAGAGTCATCGCGTTCTCCTTTGTCCGCGACCGCCCCGCTTTGGCATCGCGTTTCCTGTCAGCCCCTTCAAGGGACGTGCCACCGAAAGTGTGGCAAATGAGCCGGCGTTTTCGAAGACCAGTCACGCGGCTACTACGCCGACGTAACGATTCCCGGCGATCCCGTTGCGGCCCGGTAACCCTACGACGGTTTCGGAGGCCAACGCCGGGTCGCCACCATAGATCCGTGTTGGAGTTTCGTACGAGGTCAAACGCCATGCCCGACCGGCGGTGGCGAGGAACGTCTCGCCTGAGCGCGGTCGGCGAAAGGAGAAGGTCATGAGGAAATACGCGACGAAGTACGGGGTGATGATTGGGTTCGCGCGGACGAGTTCAATATCGTTTGGTCCACATCACGTCAGCCGAGCCGGTCTTGGCGTCACCATACTCACCCTCGAAGCTCCAGCGCGACGTGAGTTCGTACTCGAGGTGAACGGCGTTTCTATTCTGCAGCAGCGCGGGATCCGCGCCGAGCCGCCCGACATACCCAACGTAGAGATCGGCCGTCAGGTACCTGCCCGCCTCCAGCTTCGCGGCTCCGACGCTGCTGCCGGCTTCGATGGTCAGCAAATCGAACGGCAGCTTGCTCGACAGGCTCTTTTGTAGCTGCGACGCCAGCAGGCCGCCGACCAGCGACGCCGCGCGATCGGTTGGCGTCGTCGCGCTGGCGGTACCGCCGCCGAACGTCAGCCGCCCGGTCACGATCAAAGTGTAGAGCTGGGTCTCCGTGAGATCGGGCCGATCGGGCGCGGTGATTCCTATCTGGAGGTGGCCGGGCGTTCCTTTCACTGTGACCAAGACGGTGATGTTCTCTCGTTCATTGACGTGGTTCGCGCTTACGTCGAGCTCGGGCGCATCGGGCGGACCAGCGAAACGCAACGTGGAATCAGCCTTGAGATCGAAGCGGCGGCCGACCACGTCGACGCGGCCGCGTTTGACGACGACTTGACCGAAGACCTCGGCGGTTTCGCGTACCTCGACACGAAATCCAGGTTGCAGGCCCAGCTCGAGGTTTGCGTCCTTGCCGCTGACCCAGCAGTTGCGCGGAGCGTTGACCGTCACCACGACGCCGGCGGCGGCTCGCGGCGACAAATCCGTTGCGCTCGACCGGACGCCGTCGTCGGATCCGAGCTCGGCCTTCAAGGTTGCGTTCACGGCGGCCAGCCTATTGGCCTGCATCGGGTTGAGCGGCGCGTCGCCGTCGACAAGCACCACGTCGTCGGGTCTCGCGAGCTTCTGCAGGTGCTTGCGTTTCGCGTCGCTGAGCGCCAACCGCGCCGACCCGATTGAGACCGTCGCGCGCACCTTCTGCACCGACACCTGCGCGTCCGCGCTCGCGCGGAGTGACACCGCCGCCAGTGCCTGGCCATCGACATAGGCGGGAAACTTGTCGAGATCAAGCGCGACTTTGGCGGCATACCCGTTCCCGACGAGATGATCACCGCTGCCGGTGGCGCGCGCATGCCCAGCGCCGCTATCGGCGCGCAGCTCGTCGAGAACCAAATGGTCTTTGTCGCCGTGTGCAAGCAAATGAATACGTTTGTATTCGCCCATTCCGGTCACGGTGACCGCGCCGTCTTTCAACTCGGCACGGCCAGAAGGGCGCGGATCGGCGGCCGTGCCGGTCACGTCGACGCCGGCGAAGAAGCGGCCGGCTACGGTGCGCAGTCCTGGGGTCACGCCCGACAAGCCCGCGATGTCGAAGGCCTGCGCATCGAACCGCGCGGTGATGGCCACCTGACGAGGATCGATGCCGCGCGCGATCGCCGGATAGCCGAGATTCGTATTCGCCGATGCGACCAGGTGCAACCGACCGTCGGTCCCGCGACCCAGCCTTGCCGACGTGACGTCGACGTCGGCGCTTGCCTTTCGATCCGCGTACGTCAACATCACGGTCCCGCCGCCGAGCGGAGTCTGATCCATGCGCACATCGCTCGCATCGGCGCGCATCTTCAAGTGCGGCGCACGTAGGGTGCCGGTGAGGTCGAGCTGCGCACGCACGGCGCCCTTCAGCACGCGCGGCGGGCGTCGATCAGTTTCGGGCGGCAGACCGACCCGCTGCAGATCGAGGGGCCCGAGGGTCGCGTGAATATCGATCGGAACGTCGCCGATTTTGTCAAACATCCGCAACTCCTTCACGGGTGCCTTCACGTGAGCCGTAACAATGGCCAACACCGCATCTCGACGGGTCACGCGCGCGTGTGCGTGCACGTCGTGTGCGCCGAGCTCGACGTTCAGCGTGCCATCGGTGGTCGGGAAGCGGCCCGTCCTGACGCCCGCCAACGACAACCCGATATGCCCCTCAGCGGATTGCGGTGCTCCGTCGAGCACGGCCTGCAACGACAGCGTGCCAGCGATCTTGCGCGGCGATTCGCTGAGCGCGGCCAGCAGAGACAGCTTCGCCCGGTCGACGCTCGCCTCGACGTGAAGTCGCGTCGCGAGGATCGTTTCCAGCGTGGGCCGGTGATGGATCAGCGCGCCGAGCGTGAAGCCGCTGCGGATCGCGACCACGCTCGGCGCGGCGGTTTGAACGCCGTCGCCCTTCTTTGCCGCCGCAGAGGTCAGCTCGAGGCGAGCCGCGATAGGCGCCTGGCCGGGAGCGTCCACAGTCAACGCGAAATCGCCGGCCGCTATGCCAGCGATTTCCAGTTGGTGCACGTTCGCAGACAGCGCCAATTGTGGGCTCCGTCCGGTTCCGCTCAGCTTCATTTGGATCGACCCGTTTCCGCGCACGACCGGACGCGATCTCGCGATGACCACCTGCGACGATCCCCTGGTCAATTCATTCTGGGCGCTGCCGAGGCCGTCCATTACGCGCTGAATGTCGATGCCGGTCGCGCCGACATCCGCCGCGAGCGACGCTCCCGCCGGTGGCGGCCACTGTGCGGGAACATCGAAGAGCGCCGTAACCTTGGCGCCGAGTACGCCCAGGTCGATCCGACCCGACACGCGTCGATTCGCGAGGCGCACGTCGGTGTCGAACGCGACGGCGCGCAGGTCCCCGATACGTCCATCGGCCAGCGTCGCACGCGTGTTGATGCTGGGACGGTCGACGTGGCCTTGAATGCGCGCGGTCGCGCTTAGGCGACCGGCCAGCCTCAGCTTCGGCGGCAACAGTGACTCGGGCAGCTTGCTCAAATCGACGGCGGTCAGGGCGACGTCGGCGCGTATGGTGCGCCCCCGCTTTTCGAGGTCGAGGCGCAGCTCCTGCGCGTGCTCCGAGCGCAAATCGAGACCCACCACCCGCACCACGTCGCCGGCTGCAACCAGGCGCATCGGTCGTACCGATTTCCAGATGGCGTGACGAGACGCGAGACTGAGCTGGTCGACCACGAGCTCGGTGTGGTCGATGGCCCAGGCGCCCGCCAGGTCGAAGCGAAATGATTCGGGTGCCGTGAGCGCCACGTGCGCGTCCACCCGTGGTCCAATCGATCGCAACTTGACCGTGAGACCGCGAAACCGGCGGGCCCCGGCGTCGGCCTGCGGGACCCGCAGGTCCAATGTCGCCGCAAGCGGTGTGCGGATATTCGGGACTTCGGCCGACACGTCCAGACGCGGCACGTGCAAGTCCTGCCAGGAAAGCGCGACCAAATGCCCGTCGACGTGCAGCGCGGGCGTGTCGGGGTTGCCAGCAAGGGTGATGTCGATGCGGCCGCGCCCGTGGGCGTGCAGGGCGCCCGCCCTTCGCCCGATCGTCAGGCTTTGCGCCGTGGCGCCGAGATCGCGTGCGTCGACAGCGGCGCGGAACGCGATCGCGCGGGCCGTCGCTTCACCCGCGCCGCTGACGCGAATTCCTGGCAGCATCGCGACCAAGTCCATGACTTTGTAGTGGCCCCGATCGGCGTCGACGCGCAGGCGAGCCGGACCGATCGGGTAGCCGCCCAAGCGTCCACGAGGCATCTCGACGGTCGCGGCGCCCCGCAACGTGCCGAGGCTATGGCCCTGTCCGTGGGCGTGGACGTCGAGCGCCAAATCGGAAGGTGGCCCGTCGTCCATCAGCCGTCCGAGATCGAGCGCGCGGGCGCGGATCGACAATTCGTCGATGGATTGTCGCGCGAGATCGACAGTGCTTTGCAGCGTCACGGTGCCGCCCGCCGCTTTGAGTTGCAGATCGAAGGCGGCTTGGCTGACTCCGCCGTCCCATGTCGCGCGGCCGGCAAGGGTCAACGGGACCTTGATCGGGGACGGCGACGCGAACAGACGGACGAGCGAAGGCATGATTCTCACGCGCTCCACGTCCGCCGTGACCTGGAGTGCCGGCGCCGAAGCGGAGCTCGATTGTGCGGAACCGGCACGTGCAGGCGCTGATTGCGAATGCGCGTGCGCGACGACGCGCGCGCTGCTGTCGCCGATGGAAATGCTCAGGTCGGACTTGGCGTCGACGATCGCGCGCGTGACGTGCCCAGAAGCATCGAAGGCCAGGCTGACAGGGGCGGCGATTGGCTCGGTCGCGTTACCGCGTACCTCGAGCCGTACGTCGAACGTCCCGCCACCGCCGACCACTCCGACGCCGTCGTAGCGCACGTGCCCGCGAACCACGGCGCCTGCGACATGCACGTGCCGCAACGCGGGCGCCGTCGCCGCCGCGGCACCGTCTGGTCGTTCGTCGCGCAGGTCGACGACCGCCCCATCGACTGACAGCGACTCGACGTCGATCGCGAAGCTCGGCCCGCGGTCGTCCAGGGTTCGCGGCGCCGCCGTCTCCGGCTTTGGGTTCGGATGCCGACTGCCGAGAGCGCGCGACAGGTTTGTCCCGCGTTCGCCTTCCTGGCGAATCCACAGCGTCGGCTCGTCGCACGCGATCGACTGCACGACGAGGCGCTTGCGCAGCAGCGCAAACGGCGAAAACGCGACGTCCAGGCGCTGCGCCTGCGCGACCGGTCTTCCCTCGGGGTCGCGCAGTGACAGACCCTCAAGCACGATGCGGTTACCGAGAAAGCGAAATCGACGAAGTTCGACATGCCCGAGCAGCGCGTCGTTCACCCGCGGCAGCGCCCACCGACGAATCTGTTCGGAGCCCCACGACGTCCGCGCCGCCGCGAAGGTGCCGCCGACCACCAACAAGACGAGCGCGAGCAGGCAGCCCACCATCACGCCCACCAAACCGGCAATTCGCCGCGCTGCTGTCGATGTCGCATGCATTGGTCGCATCGCTAAAACGCCTCCCCGATGGCGACGTGAAGCACGCACAGATTGTCGGAAACCACCGTGCTTCGCCCCGAGCCGCCCAACCCGAAGCAGCTGTCGTCGACGGCGTAAGGCACCTGGGTCACGGCGCCGGTCGTCGCGTCGACGGCCAACAGCGGCGGAGGCTGGCCCCGCTGCAACCGGCGCCCAAAGTCGACGCGGATGGGACCGACCGGGGTTCGGTAGCGCACCCCGAACCCCACCGCCCACAGCAAGGTCGATACGTCGGCGGCGCTGATGCGCCCCCGGGTGACCTGTCCGTAGTCCAGGAACGCGGCGAGCACCAAGCTCTCGGTCACCTGGTACCGTATCTCGAAGCTGCCGTCGATCATCCCGTCCCCCCCGATGGGCAGGGTCAGGATGATGGGCGCGACACCTGGGGAGGCGGGCGCCGGCGCCAGTAAAAGAGGCGACAGACGCCGGTCGTTGAAGCCCCGCATCGAAATGCCACCGCCGCCGAAGAAGCGCGTGATGACCGCGCTCTGGCCACCGGTGGGGACGAGCTCGCCGACGCGCAGGCGCGTGGCAAACGTGAGCGCGTCGTCGTCGCCGAAGCTGATGTAACCGCGCACGTCAGGCAGCGCACGGAGGTACGTGAAGTCGCCGCCGAGCGGCCCGCCGCCCTCTTGCAGCGACAAGCTCGCGAAGAATCCGTTGCGCGCCTCGAGCGGTCTGTCGCGCCGATCCCATGTCACCGTCTGCTCGAGGTACGACAGCAGGATGAAACACCTGTTGCTCTGATCGGAGCACCCGAGCGTCAGCGGAGCGGCGCTGGCGCTGGCGATGGGCGGGCCATTCAGGAAATAGCCTTGCACGTTGTAGGTCGGGTACATCGACAGCGTCGAGCGCGGCTGCCACGCGACACCGGTCGCGAACCGACCGCCGGTCGCGTCGTACGACTGCTCGAGCGTGCGCTCCAGGTCCAGCGTCGACCTCTCGACGAGCGACGGCCGACCGAACAAGCGCGGCTGATCGAATTGCAACCTGAGGTGCCCGACCGGACCATTGCGTGGGCCCGACGCAATCTGGTTCCGTAGGACTGCGTACGTGTTCGGAATGAAAGCCCAACCGGCCTCCGCGCGCGCGGACAGCTTGCGCATCCCGCCTCGAAAGTTGCTGTGGGACCACTCGAGGATCAGGCGCGCCTCGTTGCGGATCTGGTCGGCCTCGACACCGGCGCCGGCGCGCAGGGTTCGAAACGGCGCCTCGCGGGCTTCGACGATCACCGGGATGCGGGCGGTCGCGCGGTCGGGCGTGCCGGTCGTAATCTTCGCCACCGCGAACAACCCCATGCCGAACACACGTCGTTGCGCCTCGGCGAGTGCTTCGTCCGAAAAGCCCGCGCCCTCCGGAATCGCAAGCCGCACCTGTTCCCAGACCCACACCGGCGCGATGTGGGTGTGCTCCCCGAGCCTGAGCTCGATGTCGCCGAATCGGTAGCGCTGGCCGGCGCGCACCACGATCAACAGCGCCGCGGTGTGCGTCTGGACGTCGATCAGCGCGCGACCCTCGACTTCCGTTTCCGCGAATCCCCGATCGCGCAGCCGCGCCCTGATGTGGTCCTTCGCCGACTCCCACCGATCTTCCAGGAAGATGTCGTCACGGTCGAGACCGAGCCCGTCGAGCAGCTCGGCGTGCTCGCTCGCCGAGAGCGGCTCGAGGCCTTGCACCTCGAACGACGCGATTCGGGTGGGTCGTCCTTCGCTGATGACCGCCTTCAAGTCAACGCCGTCCTTGACCGGCTTCACCTCGTCGGACACGACCTCGGCCTGATAGAAGCCGCGGGCTTCGTACACGCGTTCGATTCGGCGCAGATCGCTTTGCCACGTGACCGGATCAAAATGTTGCTTCGTGGCGAAGGGCCACCACCACCCGGTCTCGGAGGTGGCCAGCTTCCTTTCGATGCTTCGCGTCGAGACCTGATGTGCGCCTTCGAGGTTCATGTGCTTGATGACGGGGCCGGTCGGCGTGTCTCCCTTGTGCGCGCACGCTTCAAAGCCGAGGCAGGCCGCAAGGGCTGCGCCCAGACGTGCGAGCCGCGCCGCGGTCGTAGTCGCCCAGGCCCGACCTGAGATCATGGAGCGCGCGCAAGCGTTCGTATTGCGAGACTGCTCATCGAGTCGTGGATTCAAAGGTGGTCGACGATCGCGCACGTCCCATCCGAAAGCGGGACAATCAAGAATCGTTCCAACTGGATGAGGCAGAACGAAGGAACGGACGAAACCGTAAGGGAACCAGGCACCCGTTTCGCATGGCATCGCGACAAAGACTCTCGCGCCAGAGTCAGGTGCATTTACGGGCGCGATAGCCCGGCCCAACTGTTACCGCGAGGTACCGGTTGTCACGCATTGGGATCGTCCCGGCGCGAGGTTTATCCGGTCTTCGCCAGGTCGTTTCGAAGGGCTCGACGGGTAGTGGGTGGGCGCCGTGCACACCAAGGCCATCACCGGCGATCCGTTCGGGCGCGACCGTACGGCTAATTGATCGGTCACACGGCGCGGCCCTCAGCCGGCGCGGGCTGCTTCGATGGCGGCGACGTCGATCTTCTTCATCGTCATCATGGATGCGAAGGCCCGCTTGGCTTGTCCGCCACCAGCGGCAAGCGCCTCGGTGAGAGTGCGCGGGGTGACCTGCCAAGATAGTCCCCAGCGATCCTTGCACCAACCGCACGCGCTTTCCGCGCCGCCATGGTTGACGATGGCGTTCCAGTAGCGGTCTGTCTCTTCTTGAGTGTCCGTCGCGATCTGAAACGAAAAGGCTTCGCTTTGCTTGAACGCCGGCCCGCCGTTGATCCCGAGACAGGGAATCCCGAAGACGGTGAACTCCACCGTGAGGACGTCCCCTTCTTTGCCTCCGGGAAAGTCCCCTGGCGCCTTATGAATAGCGGTGACCTTGCTATCCGGAAATGTGGCGGCGTAGAAGCGCGCCGCTTCCTGCGCATCCTTGTCGAACCACAGACAGACGGTGTTCTTGGGCGTCATGTTTTGCTCCCTTCAGTGAAATGCCGCGATGTTGACGTCGAGCGCATTGCGCGAACTTCGGCGTACCTGAACGTACCTGGATGTTAATGCAAGTAGCACGCCGCGGACGATGGCCTGCGCGTGCAGCCGTGCCAGTCGCTTGCGGAGGAGGCGCACCACCTGATCGCGATTCGGAGCTGGCGATCTGCTTTTGTGCGGGCGGAAGCGCGGACAATTCTCCAGCCACGCGTTAGAGTCGTCGCGTCCTTCGCACCAGCGAAGCGACGCCAAGGCCATGCCGACCCGACCCATAGATCAAACGAGCCTTCGCCGCTTGTCGCTGCGGCGAAGGCCTTCGATGACACCCTCGACCGCTTCGCCACCTTGACCGAGGCGCTCCGCAAGCGGCCGATCGAGTCGCGGCACGCGCTCGAGCGGGCGTCGGAGATGCTGCACGAGATCGCGACCTGCGAGGAGGAGCTGCAGCGGGCGGCGCAGGTTCTGATGGCGGCGCTCGGCGCGGCCCGCGACACGCAACAACATCAGGCCGAGCTGGTGCGCATGCGGTCGCTCGAGATCCAGGCGCGCGGTCACGCGTACGCGGCGTTCCTCGCTCGTTTCGAGGCGATGGGCAGGGACGCGACGGGCCTGAACACGATGGCGCTCGCGCTGCTCGGCCAGCGGCGTATCGCCGATCAGACGCTGCGCGAGGGCGATCTGCCTGGCCTGCTGCCGGAGCTCGACGAGCTGCAGGAACGAATGACCGCGGTGGCCATGACGGGCGACGGGCTGGCGTCCGACGCCCGCGCCGCCGGCTTCGAGGAGCTGTCCCGGGAGACCGAATCATTGCGCGAGCAACTCCTCTCGGCGCGCAACAAGATCGGCCTGCTCAAGCAGACGGT
>JADGRC010000285.1 GCA_017881245.1 Pseudomonadota bacterium | reverse complement strand
TCACGACACTGGCTACTCCTAGCAAGATCCAACCGCGACGTCCGTGAAGCTGGAAAAGACGTGACACTATCGGCTCGCTTCCCGGGCGGGCGAGAACGGGATGTCCTGGATCGGTGTTTGGTTCACGTCTCGCTGCGCCCCTTCAGCGCGAACAGCCCCTGCGGGCGTCGCTGAATGAACAAGATTACGAACACGAGGATCAGGATCTTTCCCAACACGGCGCCCGCGGCCGGCTCGATGAGTTTGTTGATCACACCCAACCCCAGCGCCGCCACGACCGCGCCAGCCAGCCGACCGACGCCGCCCAGAACCACGACCATGAACGAATCGATGATGTAGCCCTGACCCAGCTCCGGTCCGACGTTGCCCAGTTGAGACAGCGCCACGCCGCCGAGTCCCGCGATGCCCGACCCCAACCCGAACATCCAAGCGTCGAGGCGGTGAGTGGGGATTCCCACGCATGCGGCCATGCCCCGGTTCTGGGTCATGGCGCGCACGTTCAAACCGATGCGCGTTCGATACAAGAGAACCCACACGCCCCCCGCCACCGCGATGACGAACGCGACGACGCCGATGCGGTTGTACGGCAGGACCAGGCCGTGTGCGATCTCCACGCCTCCAGCCAGCCAGTCGGGGTTGGCGACCGCGACATTTTGCGCGCCGAACAACGTACGAACCGTCTGGATGAGGATCAGGCTGATGCCCCAGGTCGCAAGCAAGGTTTCGAGCGGTCTCCCGTACAGGTGCCGAATGACGACGCGCTCCAACAGGACGCCG
Source organism: Pseudomonadota bacterium (assembly GCA_017881245.1). GTDB lineage: Bacteria > Myxococcota_A > Polyangia > Fen-1088 > Fen-1088 > FEN-1088. Next base: position 3,633 of record JADGRC010000285.1, on the reverse strand, counting down.
ACCGCGAAGGTCACGATGAATGCCACCGGCACCGCCGCAATCAGGTAGTACCGAAACGCGCCAGGGGCGTGACTTTGAAAGAACACCTGGACGGAATATGTCGCATACGCGCCAAGCATCAGCATTTCGCCGTGGGCCATGTTGATGACGCCCAACAAGCCGAAAGTGATGGCCAACCCGAGCGCCGCGAACAACAGGACGCTGGCCAGCGACAGACCGTGCACCATGCTCCCGACGACCGTGATCATGCGCCGACGCGTCATGACCGCGTCCAGTGCCCTTTGCGCGCCGGCGCGGACCGCTGCATCTGGCTCCATCGCCTTGCCATTCCCGTCCGTCGACAACAGACGCTGAAGATCTCCCAACGCGCCGTCGTTTCCGGACTTGTCGATAAGATGCACCGCCGCCAGCCGCGCGGTTGGATCATTGCTTTTCAGATCGGCGCGAGCCACGGCCATGGCCAGGGCAGTTTTGACCCGCCCGTCACGCTCGCGCTCCAGGGCTTTGTGCAACAGGGCAGACGCTTCGTCGGACCCATCCTGCGACAATTGTTCGGCGGCACCGAGTCGTACCTCCGCGCTGGCGGACGCGAGCTGAAGCGATGCCAGGACCGGCATGGCCACCCGGCGCAAGTTGTTGTCCAGTTCCACTTCGCGCGCGGGTCGTGCGGTGGGTGGCGCCAATTCTCCGGTGATGGGATCGACCAGATCGCGGGTCTTGTTGTTCCAGACCCATGCTCGGCCATCAGCCCCCGCCCGCAGGCGGTCGTCACATAACGCATCCAGCGCCGGGATGGCTCTCGGATCATTCAGAATGGCCACTTGTTTGATGCTGGCCTCCATCTTGTCCTCGCCGCCGGAGGCAAGCGCGTTGACGGCATCCTCCAGAGGTCCTGCCCACACTCGCGTCGTAGCGCCGCCAGCCAAGAGGGTTCCCAACGGTGCGACCACCATCGCCAGTAACCGGGTTCGTTTGCGCGCCTGGATTGCGATCGCCACGTGTTTTGTCGAACCTCCTTAGACAGATGAAATATCCGCCGCGACGGACGGCGCGCGACTGTGCGCCGACGTCGCGACGTACCTCGACTACTTGAACTTCGCCTCCATGCAGTTTCCACACGCCCAGGGATACGTCCAGTCGGCGACCTTCTTGGCGCTGTCGGGGATGAACGGGCTCCAGGCCTGGGCCCGGATCGGCCCGTCGGTTTTCCAGACCACGTGGAACTGACCATCGCCCTTGATTTCGCCGATGAAGACCGGTTTGTGCAGGTGGTGGTTCTTCGCGTCGATCGGAATGGTGAAGCCGGTTGGCGCCTTGAACGTCTGGCCACCGATGGCCTGGCGAACGGCGTCGATGTTCGTGGTGTGGGCCTGTTCGACGGCCTGCGCCCACATGTGAATTCCGATGTATGTCGCTTCCATCGGATCGTTGGTCACACGTTTGTCACCACCCGGGAGGTTGTTCTTCTTGACGTACGCCATCCACTTGGCGATGAACGCCTTGTTCTCGGGCGTATCGATCGACATGAAGTAGTTCCAGGCGGCCAGGTGTCCCACGAGCGGTTTCGTGTCAATACCGCGCAGCTCTTCCTCGCCGACCGAGAAGGCAACCACTGGGATGTCGGTCGCCTTTAGACCTTGATTGGCCAGCTCTTTGTAGAAGGGAACGTTCGAATCGCCGTTGATGGTCGACACGACGGCGGTGCGCTTTCCGGCCGCGAACTTCTTCACGTCGGCGACGATGGTCTGGTAGTCGCTGTGACCGAATGGCGTGTACTTTTCCAGGATATCGTCGTCGGCCACGCCCTTCGAATGCAGGAAGTAACGCAAGATCTTGTTCGTGGTGCGGGGATAGACGTAGTCAGTTCCCAGCAGTACCCAGCGCTTGGCGTTACCGCCCTTCTTGCTCATCAAGTACTCGACGGCCGGAATAGCCTGCTGGTTCGGGGCGGCGCCCGTGTAGAACACGTTGAACGACGATTCCTCGCCCTCGTACTGCACGGGGTAGAACAGCAGGCCGTTCAGTTCCTCGAACACCGGCAACACCGATTTGCGCGAGACCGACGTCCAGCAGCCGAATACCACCGAGACCTTCTGATTCTGGATCAGATCGCGTGCTTTCTCGGCGAAGAGCGGCCAGTTGGAAGCGGGATCTACGACTACCGCCTCCAGCTTGCGACCAAGGACGCCGCCCTTTTCGTTGATCTCATCGATCGTCATCAGGGCCACGTCTTTCAGAGACGTCTCGCTGATGGCCATGGTTCCCGACAACGAGTGCAGGATGCCGACCTTGATCGGACCCTTGTCGTCCGCCGGCGCGGCCGCGGGTGCGGGTGCGGCCGGTGCTGCCGGCGCCGCGGGGGCGGCCGGTTTCGGCTCCTCATTAGGACAAGCGGCGAACAGGGTGGTACCGAGTAAGAGCAATCCAACGAACGAATGTCTGCGAATCATTTTCCCCTCCGGGTTGCATGAAGTCATGTGCGTGATCGTCATTTCGTTAGATCGTTCTAGAAGAAGATCGCCTGCGCACCGAGCTGAATCGAGTTGCTGGTCAGGGCCGCACCGGTGGCGTCGGTCCCAAGTCTGTTGTGGCTGTAGGTCGCGACCAGCCGGAGCGCGGGGCCTTTGATGAGGTAGGACACTGCCGCGTCCAGATTCCAGGGGTTCGTGCCTGAGCCCGCCTTCACCTTGTACCACTGGTAGCGGAGCATGGGCTGGATGTTGCCAACTCCCACGGTGGGGCTGGCGACGGCCGCCAGGGCGTAAAGCGAGTCACTCACAGTGCCGTCGTTGACGCCGAAGTGGTAGTAGGCGCCCTCCGCGGTGAACCAGCCGCCGCCCGGGATCTTCTTTTCCAGGAGCGCATCGACGTTGACGTCGCTCCAGTCTTTTTCGCCGACCGCGTTCGTGCTCCCGTGCTTCTGGTACTGACCACCCACGTTGATGGAGAGCAAGTCTTTGTCGCCGAAGTAGCTGCCATTGCCCCAAAACCCGGGTTCCGGGTCGAGCAGCGCCAGCCGCAAGCGCCCGGAATAAAGGGGGCTCGTGGTTACGTCACCGTTGTCGAATACACCGGCCAGGTAAGTGGCCCTGCCGCCCGCGATATCACCCCAGACGACGACGCCGTTGCTGCGTCCGGACGGCCCTTCGTGCGGACCCGGCGCCCCGCCTCCCGGAAAGTTCCAGGGAATCATGAAGAACGGGCCGGAGGCATTCGACCGGTCGACCGGGACCAATAGGTGGCCGCCCCACACGTGGAACTCGTCCTCGATGTCGAACGAGATGATGGCGTCCATCACCTTGACGACGCTGCCGACCGCCGTGGCGCTGCCGAAGTTCGTCATGTTGGAGTTCAGATTCAGCGTGACGCCGACCTTCTTGTGGACCTTGCCGCCAGCGTGGAGCTCGACATAGGCGGTGTCCATGTGAAAATCGTTGACCTTCGACTTGTCGCTTGCGCCCTGGAAAACGCCCCCGACGCGGGACCAGGCGCCAACGTCGATCGGTGGAAGCGCCTCTGGGCGGCTGGCGGGCATCGACTCGGTCGCGGTGGGCGGCTTGGGCGCCGCTTCGACCGCCGCGGGCGGGGCCACCATCATGGCGGGTGGCGGCATGGGCGGCATGGGCTGGGCGG
>JADGRC010000284.1 GCA_017881245.1 Pseudomonadota bacterium | reverse complement strand
GGGATGCTGAAGCTCACCGAGGCCGGCGTCGCGTTCATCTTGCACATCGAAAGCTCGTTGGTTGCACATGCCGTGACCGGGGCGGGATTGGACGGCGAACCAGCGCCGCCCATCGGTGATCTCCCCCCGGCGCCGGCGCCGGACGAGCCACCAGTACTCGGGGAGCCTCCACCTCCGCCGCCAGATCGCCCGGCTGCAGGAGCGCCCCCGGAGGCATTCTCGCCCGCGGCGCCGCCGGAGCCCGAGATGCCGGTGCCACCGGTCCCCGTGCCGCCAGAGGAGGCGCCCCCCGTGCCCGCGGGAGACGGGCTTCCACCGGAAGCGCCGCCACTGCCAGATGCCACCGATTCACCGCCGGTGACCGTATTTCCCCCGGACGCCGTCATTCCTCCCGTCGCGCTGGTCCCACCCGGTTGAGCCGGATCGCCAGCGCAGCCAGGGCTCGCCAGCGCCAAGAATCCCGCGGAAATCACGACGAAGAAAGCCGATGGCGCGTTGCCACCGCTGCTCCGCCCGCTGCCGCTACTGCGCGAATCCGCCCGGTGCATGATCATGAGCAATTCTCCCTGGCTGGTCCGAGTTTCATGGCTATACCGTCCATTCGCTGGACCTGTCCGATCGACGCAAGCGTCGTTAGATACATGGAATCGCCCCCTGTGTCGGGGTCGAGGAGGAGAGTGGACTAGAGGTTCGCCAACAGAGCGGACCTGACCTAACGGCGGCAATAGAGCTTGGTCGGCCACGATCCGGCGTTCGTTCCACTCGAGCGTCGCGATCACCAGCTTGAAGGCGTATGGCCGTTATCGGCCATGTCCAAACAGAAACATTTCGTCGCAAGAAATGATCCTGATCGCCACGAATCGGACTAGTACCTCGCATCGGACTCTACTACTGTTCCGTCCCGGGTCGTCTCTGTCCTGCATCAGTCAATCCAGCATCGGGAGCACGAAAATGGCGCACACCTCGCATGTCATTTCAAACCGCAAATCACGCCTGTCGCGGGTCGCGCAGGTCGCGGCGATCGCTGTTGGCGCGTGCTTCGCGCTCGGTATGGCGTTTGACGCCTCCGCGCAGGCGCAGACCGATCTGTCGATCTACAGCGACGCTCCTCTTGGCGGTGGTTGGAATAATTGGAGCTGGGCCACCACGGATGTGACCAGCACCGTTGCCATTCACGGTGGCTCGACATCGATCGCGGTCGCAGCCGGTGCCTATCAGGCGCTCTACCTCCATCACGATCCGTTCGATACCACCGGCTACGGCACCCTGACCTTCTGGATCAATGGCGGTGCGGCTGGCCAACCGAAGTTGCAGGTGGCGGCCAGCTTGTTCAACGTCAATGACCCCGCTAATGACCTCCACCCACCGGCCGTACCCATCGGACCGATCGCTCCCAGCTCGTGGCAGCAAATATCGATCCCGTTGGCCTCGCTCGGCGCCGACACGGTATCGACTTTCAGTGGTTTTTGGATTCAGGAATCCGGGGGCACGGACCAAACCCTGAACCCGTTCTATGTCGATGACATCGCGCTGACCGCTGGCGCCGCGCCCCCTCCCCCTCCGACGAATCCGCCACCACCGCTCAACGGTGGCATGGCTCTGTACGACGACTATCTCACCGACGGCAATTTCACCAATGGCTGGCAGAATTGGAGCTTCTTCGCCACCATCACCAACTTCCGAAATAACACCAACCCCGCGTTCGTGAATTCCGGGACCAATTCGCTCGCGGTGGCCCCGTCTCAGGCCTGGGCCGCCCTTCGATTCCACCACGCGATGCTCGATACCCATGATTACGCGAGCCTCACATTCTGGATCAATGGCGGCGACGCCGGGGGCCAGGTTCTCTCCGTGAACGCGCTCATCGCGGGCGCAGCCCAACCGGGCTTCCTGGTCGGGCCGGTGGTCGCGAATACTTGGCAGAAAATCGTGATACCGCTCGCTGACCTCGGCGCGGCGAACATACCGAACCTTTCGGACATTTGGATTCAGGACGTGAGCGGCGGCGCTGGCCCCACCTTTTACGTCGACGACGTCCGGCTCGATCTCGGCCCACCGCCCTCCCTCGTGAACGTGACAGTGAACGCCAAGAGCGCGATCCGACGCGTCGATCCTCGGACATTTGGCTTGAACACGGCTACGTGGGACGGCGCGCTCGCCACTCCGACGACGACCGGGCTTCTGAACGAGATCAACATCCAAGCGCTGCGTTTCCCCGGTGGCTCGACATCCAACGGGTATCACTGGAAGACGAACATGAACGAGGGCAATTCATTCCAGTGGGCGACCTCCTTCGACGCGTTTGCCGGTATCGCCACGGCCGCGCACGCGCAGGTCTATGTCACCGTGAACTACGGCACCGGAACGCCGGAAGAAGCGGCGGACTGGGTCCGGCATTCGAATCTGGAGAAGGGCTACGGCTTCAAATACTGGGAGGTCGGCAACGAGAACTACGGCAACTGGGAAATGGACCACAACACGCGTCCCCAGGATCCCGTCATCTACGCCACGCGTTTCGCGGATTACGTGCGCCAGATGAAAGCTGTCGATCCCTTCATCAAGATAGGCGCCGTTCTTCTGGCCGACGAAGACAGCTTCGCCAACTACCCGGCTGATGAAGTCGTCACCAATCCGCGAACCGGCGCGTCCCACTCCGGATGGAGCGCGGTGATGCTGTCCACATTCAAGCAACTGGGCGTCACACCCGACTTCGTTGTCTACCACCGCTATGAACAGGCCCCGTTCCGGGAGAGCGACGCCTTCTTGCTTGGTGCCTCCCGGGGTTGGGCCGGCGATGCCGCCAACATTCGGCAAATGTTGAACGACTACCTGGGCGGCAAGGCCAGGCGGGTCGAAATCGACAGCACCGAAACCAACTCCGTCTATGCCCAGCCCGGCAAGCAGACGACGAGCCTGGTTGGCGGCCTCTTCCTCGCCGACAGCCTCGGCAACATCATGAAGACGGAGTTCAACTCTTGCTTCTGGTGGGATCTGCGAAATGACCAAGAGATCAACAACGCCAGCCCGTCGCTGTATGGTTGGCGGCCCTACGGCGACTACGGTCTGGTCAACTACGCCGATCCCGCGGGGCCAGCCGATCGATACCCGACGTTCTACGTCCAGAAACTACTGACGCACTACGCGCGGGGAGGCGAGACAGTCATCGATGCGACCAGCGATTACAACGGCCTTGGCATCTATGCGGTGCGCGACCACCAGACCAAAACGCTGAATCTGCTCGTCATCAACAAGCATCCCGTCGCCGCGCTGAACACGTCCGTGACCATCGCTGGATTCAGCGTCGGTCATTCAGCCGAGGTCTTCACCTACGGCATCCCTCAGGATGACGCCGCGCGAACCGGCATCGGCTCGGCGGATGTGGCGCAATCGACGGCGACGCTGGCCGGGCGGACGTTTACTTTTAACCCCGGGCCGTATTCCGCCACGGTGATCAAGATCAGCCACCGTCGCCATGCGCGTGGCGATCGGGATGATGATGACGACGACTGCGACAACGACAGCGACTGACGATCGTTCCTGCCGCTCGCTATTTCGAGCGTGGCAGAGGGGGGGCCAAAGGCAGAGGGGGATCAAAAGCCGCGGAGATGCGGTCCCATGATTCCCGCGGGCCGCTGAGCTTCAGCGGTCCGTCGACGCCGATTTCAGGCACCACGCTTCCCGCCATCAGCCAGCCCCGAAAGGCGTCCTCGGTTCCTTTGACGCTCACGTCGGGCCTGGCTGCGGGCCGCTCTTGCACCGAAAGGGGTCCGTCCGCCAGGCCCAGCTCGAAGTCGCGCGTACCGATGTGAAACGCCACGATCCCGCTGCCGTGACCTGTGTAGCGACGCTTCAAAGACAGGAGCCCCCACGCGATGTTCACCACGTCACCGCGACGCGGTCCGTGCTGCAGAAACCGCCACCCCCAGCGGCCGAGTTCAAGGATCACGGGCTCCAACGCCGCCCCGATCGCTGTCAGCCGATAGGCCGCCACGCGCACCGGGGGCGGCAGCTCGTGCTTTTCGATCAGACCCTCGCCTTCCATCTCGCGCAGACGCTTCGCCAACAAGTTGGTCGTGATGCCCGGCAGTTCAGCCAGTAGGTCGGAATAGCGCCGCGGACCCAGCAACAAATTCCGAATGATCAGCAATGTCCAGCGTTCCCCCACGCGATCCAAGGCCTGGGCGACCCCGCAGAATTGCCGGTATTGTCTTCGACGAGCCATTGTCCCGACTATATCATCAGTTGACAAAAACGTAGTTGACACTAGTAAAAAGTAAAGCGAAGATGACGCCATGGCGAACCACGATTCAGCTCTGGTCCGGTTTGGCATTCCCTCGATCGCGTTGCTATTGGCCGCCACGGTGCTAGCGGCCGTGACCTGGGTCGACCGCGCCAGCCCGACCGCCGTCCGGCGACGCCGATTCGCAGCGGTGGCCGCCGGTTCGGCTGCCTGGCTGATTGGTCTGGCGGTCGCAGGCAACGCCGGCGTCCTGGTGCGCTTCGATGTGCGCCCGCCCCCGGTGATCCTCGGTATGCTCGCGGGGGTCCTGATGGCCGTCGCGCTGGGGCTCTCGCCGCTCGGCCGGCGGCTGGCGCTGGGCCTGCCGTTGCCTGCGCTGGTTCTCTTTCAGGGATTCCGGTTCCCGCTGGAATTGGTGATGCACCAGGCGGCGCGCGAGGGAATCATGCCGTCGGTGATGTCGTACTCTGGTTACAACTTCGATATCGTCACGGGCATTTCGGCATTGCTGCTGGGTGGCGCTTTGCTCTTTCGACGCGTGCCGCTGCCTTTTGTCGCTGCGTGGAACCTGATCGGTGTCTTGTTGCTGATCACCATCGCCGCGATCGCGATTGCCGCCCTACCGTTGTTCCGCGCGTTCGGAGACGATCAGCTGAACGTATGGATCACCCATTTCCCCTACGTCTGGTTGCTGGTCATGGTGGCGGCAGCCCAATTGGGTCACATTCTGATCAGCCGGCGCATCATTCACGACATGCGCGTCAACCGATGCGGAAGAGGTTTTAGAACAGGCCGCGGCGCGGTACCGTCAGGCGGATGAAGGATCCCCTCGTCCGGTTCGGCGTCGCGATCGAAGGCTCGCTCCTCCGCCAGCTCGACGCGCTGGCGAAGGAGCGTGGATGCACCCGCTCCGAACTGCTGCGCGATCTCGCGAGGGCCGAGGTGGGGAGGGCGAAGGTGCCGAAGGGCGTCGAGGCGGTGGGCGCGCTGACTTTGGTCTACGACCACCACGTTCGTGACCTCAGTGAGAAGTTGACCGACCTACAGCACCAGCTCGGCGAGGGCGTCCGCGCGGCGCTGCACGTACACCTCAGCCACGATCTTTGCCTCGAGGTCGTTGTGGTGCGCGGCCGTTCGCACGAGCTTCAGATCATGGCGGATCGGATCCTCGCTATGCGCGGTGTGAAGCACGGAGGGATCGAGATCATCGCTGGACTGCCGACTGATCATGGCCACGAGCATCCGGGCATTGACGGCCACTCGCACGACGAGGTCAGCGCAGACGGAACTGGACGGTCCATCTCATCCGAACCCGAACGGGTCGGCCCGCGCGTAGCGCCGGCGAGAACCGGTACTCGCGGATCGCGCGGAGCGCGGCCTCGTCCAGGCCGTAGCCGACGCGGCTGACGGCGCGAGCGGCAACGACACGGCCATCCACATCCACCACGATTTCGATGGGAAAGTCGCTCTCGATCTCCGCCTGGCGCGCCACCGGGGGATAGACGAGCGGGCTCGACGACAACAGACGCGCGGGCACGTTCACGTCGCGCTCACCTACCACGTCGGGGACGCCTTCCGATTCGTTCCCTGAGGATCCGGAAAGCGTAGCAAACGCGACGCCGGCCCGCGTGGCGGCAGTAAAGCTGCTGAGCGCGAAGCGAGCAGGCCCATCGGTCTTGACGGGAGCAGGGACGATCGAGGGACCACTCACGCCCGTCGTTTCGCGCGCCGAAGTTGCCTTCATCCGTCGCATCGGCGCGAATCGCCTGGAGATTGGCTCCTGGCCCACGCCGTTAAACCGTTCGCTCATCGGTGGGAGGGGCTCCAAGGGAGCGTTGACGAGCGGGGCGACGTCGACGTCGACGACGTCGGACTCCGCCGCCGGGCCCCCTGTCGTCGACCGCACGACGACACCGACGGTGACGGCGGCCACGGCGTGGGCGAACGCCGAGACGAGGAGCGCGCCTCCGCCCCGACTCGCCCACCGCAGGGGGTGTCGAGGCGAACGAGAGGACCTGGATGACGGCAGCGACGGCACGGCGATGAATTGTGTAGCACGTCTCGTCCCCATCGTGCTATGCAGCGGCACGATTTTTTACAATCATGCTACCGAAGACCGCCATGTTCCCGCACCCCGTCCGGATCACCCTCATCGTGGGCCTTGTTTTGCTCGACGCGCTCGGCAGCACACCCGCCCGGGCCCAGCCGGCCGGCCCCACCGACACAGTCCCTCCGCCGCCGGAGGCCATGACGCCCCCCTCGCTGAGGGTTCATCCCGAGGCGCCGTATCCTGATGAGGCTCTCAAGCAACATGTCGAGGGGAACGTCGGCCTCGAACTGGATCTGGACACGAATGGCGACGTCGTGGGCGTCCGAGTGACGGCAACTGCCGGGCACGGCTTCGACGAAGCAGCCGCCGAGGCGGCCCGTCATTTCATCTTCGATCCGGCCAAGCGCCGAGGCGTGGCAGTCCCGTCGACGGTGCAGTTCACGTACGAGTTCCATCTCCCCCCGCTCCCGTCGCCCCCGCAGGTCGCGCCCCTGCCACGGCCGGCGACTCCGCCGTCGCGCCCCCCCGGCGAGGTGGTCCAAACCGGGCCGAATCAATCGACGCTCGTCCTGGCATCGAAGCCGATCAGCGCGGCTTCGTCGTTTTCCGTTCAGGATCGGGACTTCCAGCTCCGGCCGATCGGGAGCGTCCAGGATATTCTTCGCGTCACTCCGGGGCTGGTCATGGTTCAGCACTCGGGCGGCGGCAAGGCGAACCAGTACTTCCTGCGAGGGTTCGACGCCGACCACGGCACCGACCTGGCGCTGTCGATCGACGGCGTTCCCATCAACATGGTCGCCCACGCTCACGGCCAGGGCTTCGCGGACACCAACTTCATCATCCCGGAGGTGGTTGAGCGTGTCGAGATCACCAAGGGTCCGTACTTCGCCCATCAGGGGGACTTCGCGACGGCGGGCGCGGTGAACATGGTTTCACGCGACGAGTTCGAGCACAGCTCCGCCGGTGCCGGGCTCGTCGGCACGCCGGGGCACGGGTCCGCGGGGTACCGCGCCCTCGTCATCGCGAGCCCGAAGTTCGAGCTTCTCCCAATGAAGGCGACGTTCGCCGCCGAGGTGGGGCACACGAACGGACCGTTCGAGAACCCAGAGGACTGGGACAAATACAAGCTATTCAACAAGCTGACGTTTAACCCGACGCCGGTCTCGAGCCTAAGCCTCACTGAGATGAGCTACGCCGGGAACTGGCACGGGTCGGGGCAGATTCCCGCGCGAGCCGTCGAGCAGGGCTTGATTTCACGCTTCGGATCCATCGATCCCGACGAGGGGGGGAACACGGCGCGGCATCAATTGGCGCTCCAGTATCGTCTGCACCCGACAGAGACCAGCGAGCTCCGCGCGGTGGCATACGCGGCGACGTACCGATTCAACCTGTTCTCGAACTTCACGCTCTACCTCCGCGACCCGGACAACGGCGACGAGATCGAGCAGATCGACCGGCGCACATTCTACGGAGCCAAGGTGAGCTACCGGGTGCTGCACCAGATTGGACCGGTGACGTTCGATACGACGATCGGAGCGGACGGACGCAATGACGACATTCACGAGGAGCTCTGGGACACGCTCCATCGGCGGCAGATCACCGCCGTGCGCTCCAACGACGTCCACGAAAGCTTCGTCGGCGCGTACTTCAACGAAGAGATTGCGCCGGCGCGCTGGGTCCGTACCGACATCGGGGGCCGGGCAGATCTTCTGTCGTTCGCGGTCGACAATCGCTTGCCGACTGGCGATCCGACGGCCGCGCAGAGCGGGGTGGACGCCGCTCACCAGCTGAGCCCGAAGGCCAGCTTGATAGTCACTCCGCTCGACCGGCCGGGCACGCAGCTCGACGTGTACGTCAACTACGGCCACGGGTTTCACTCGAACGACGTGCGTGGCGTGTTCGCGCAGCCTGCGGTCACGCCGCTGACACGCGCCAAGGGCGAGGAAGTCGGCGCACGCGCGCGGCTGCTGGAGAAATGGGACCTTGCAGCGGCGCTCTGGCAGCTCGATCTCGCCAGCGAGACGGTCTGGAACGGCGACGACGGCACCACCGGCGTCAGCGATCCAACCAACCGAAAAGGTGTCGAGATCGAGAGTCGCTACGAGGTGACACCGTGGCTGGCCGCCGATCTGGAGCTGACCTTCACCAAGTCTCAGTTCACGACGGACATGGAGAACGGCGGCGGTCTCGCTCTGGCGCCGAAGCGGACTTGGGCAGGTGGGCTCTCAGGGCGGCACGTCCTTGGCCCCGGCACGGCTCGGGCGGGGCTTCGCTTCTACGGGATCGGCGATCGACCCGCCACCGACGACGGAGCGCTGACCGCGCCCGGCTTCACCCAGTTCGACATGCACCTCGGCTATCGACATCGTTGGTTCGATATCGCGCTCGACATCGAGAACCTCCTGAATGCCACCTTCCGATCGGCGCAGTTCTCGACGGTCAGCCGCCTCCGCAACGAGCCTGCCGTTGGCGCGGTCGCTCCGGCAGGCTTCAGCTGCGGCAACAACGCTCGACTCGCGACAGCGCCCGACGGCAGTCCGGCGAACGGTCGCTTCTATGGCTGCGAGGACATCAACTTCACGCCGGCCTATCCACTGACGGTGCGCCTGATGGCCACCCTGTTTCTCGACTGAGGACCCCAAGGCCCCTTTTCTACGACCCTGCCGTGGGTGATCGCCAGCGCGTCGCGTTCGCGGCGCCCCCCGTCGACGGAGAGGCCAACGCTGCGGTCAGGGAGGCACCCGCGGCGCGTTCGGCACCGGAAGCCCGCGGTCGAGACGGTGCATGGCGACCGCAGGCGGCGGGAGACGCTGGACATCGTCGCCGCCACGCTGGTCGCGATGGAAGCGATCGCCGCGGGAACTCGCGATGCTATCGTCGGCGGATGAAGCTCGTCATCGGCAACAAGAACTATTCGTCCTGGTCGCTCCGCCCCTGGCTCCTGCTCACCGCGCTCGACATCCCGTTCGAGGAGGAGAAGATCAGCTTCAACGATCCGGAGTTCAAGACCCGGGTCCGGCGCCACTCGCCTGCCGGCAAGGTGCCGCTGCTGATCGACGGCGACGTCACCGTCTGGGACAGTCTCGCCATCGTCGAATACGTCGCCGAGAAGCACCCGGACCGCGGCGTCTGGCCGCGCGACCGGGTCGCGCGCGCCCACGCGCGGTCGATCTGCGCCGAGATCCACGCAGGCTTCGCACACCTGCGCAATCACCTCGGGATGAACTGCGAACTCCAGCTGCCGAACGTCGCCTTCGATCGCGAGACCCGTCACGATATCGCGCGCGTGATCGGGATGTGGTCCGATTGCCGCGCCCACTTCGGCGCGGGCGGTCTGTTCCTGTTCGGCGCGTTCTCGGCCGCCGACGCCTACTATGCCCCGGTCGTGCGCCGGTTCGTGACCTACGGCGTCCACCTTCCCGAGGTCGCCGCCGGCTATGTCGCCGCAATGGATGCGCTCCCCGCCATGAGGTCCTGGATGTCCGCAGCGCTCGCCGAGCACGACTTCGTCGACTGGGACGAACCGTACCGCGACAAGCGCTAGCGCGGTATGCCTGCTGGACGGCGATCTGGCCCCGAACAACGGGGGCTGGCAGTGGGCTGCATCCACCGGCTGCGATCCGCAACCCTATTTTCGCGTGTTCAACCCGAGCCTGCAAAGTCAACGCTTCGATCCCCGGGGCGTGTATCTGCGCCGGTTCCTTCCCGAACGCCGCGCCGACGACGATCGGGCCATTCATCAACCAAGGGATCCCATCGTCGATCACGCCGTGCAAAAGCAAAAAGCCCTGGCGCTGTATCGCGAACGTGCCAACGCGCACCCGACCTTCCATGAAACCCACAAGCGCCATCCGCGCACCGTCCGGTCAACCTGAGCCGATGCTTGGCGAGCACACGGATTCATCGGTCGTCCATTGGCGGCAACTACGCTCCGATGAACGCGGCAGGCGCACAAATGGTTACCGGATCGGCAAGACCAATCTTGAGGAGTTCTTGGAATAGGGGGCATAGCGCCGTGCTACGCTTCGCGTGGCGTGGGAAAGCCGAGTTATGACGAAATGACGTTGGCTGGGTACTTTCACCCTCCGCTTGCGTCCATTTTCGACGACGCGGTTGCCGGCCTCGAGCTGCGGCGGCTCTCGATTCAAGATCCCGACATCCTGGCAGCCGTCGCGGACGTCGATCGGTCTCAGATCCGCGACTGCCTGGAGCTGTCACCCTTCGATCGGCTGCGGATGGCGTCTGCACGATGGAACGGCCTCGCGAGGTTGAGGCGGGGTGGTTGACGAGCGATCGGACGCGATCCTCCGCGGCCTCTGCGAGGTGGGTGTTGACTTCATCATTGTCGGAGGGACGGCCGCCGTACTGTTGGGGGCGCCCGTGGTCACCGAGGATGTCGACATTATCCACCGAAAAACGCCTGACAACATCGAGCGGTTGCTGACCTGGCTGCTCGCGCACGGTGCGTATCATCGATTGGACCTCGCGAAACGCCGTCTGCCGCCAGACGCGGCCGCGCTCTCGGGCCACGGGCACATCAACCTTCAAACCGACCTCGGCAAGCTCGACGTTCTGTGCGAGCTCGGCGAGGGGGAGGACTACGATCACGTTCTGGCGGACACCCTCATCCTCGACCAGGGTCCGTTTCCAGTTCGGGTGCTCACGCTTCCCCGCCTAATCGCGGCGAAATCGCGGGCCGGCCGGCCCAAGGATCGCTTGGCGCTGCCAGTACTCATCGCGACGCTCGACGAGCAGATGCGGTCCAATCGTTGAGGAAGCCCGGTTCCGCGCAGCGTGGGGTGCGGTTGAACCCGGGCGAGGTTATCGGCTAGGGTGCGAGGACCGCGCCGTGCGGTTCACTAGACCGTCAAAGGAGAATAAACATGCCGTACGCAGTCGTGCATCACTTTCCGGGTGGGACAAAGGAACAGTACGAAGCCTCGATTGGCGCCGTACATCCGAGCAGAAGCGCTCTCCCTAAGGGTCAAATATTCCACGCAGCGGGTCCATCAGCAGGCGGCTGGACAATTACGGCGGTCCACGAATCGAAAGAGAGCTGGGAGCTTTTTCGTGACGGCACGCTCATGCCCAAGATGCAACAGGGCATCAAGGGCGGGTTCGCGACCCCGCCCCAGGAAACCGCCTTCGAGGTTTACAACCTGCAGAAGTAGATCCTGCAGTTCACGATCGCGTCCGTCCATTACGCCCACGCCCCGACGGTCGAATAATCCGAGTGAGAGCCCGAATCGGATAGTCCATGTCAGCGCCGGGGTTCGATGCGATCCACGAATTGATGGCGCCGCCCGCGAAGCCCAGGAAGCGAATCGGGTTTTGGCCCGAGAGCGAGTAGTTCGGCGGTCGTCGCCAGCGCGGCGTCGCGGGCCGTCCGCCCGTCCCCCGGTCAGGCGTCGTCGGGGCGGGTGGCCTTGCCGCGGGACTTGTCCGGGGGTTGCGCAGGCAGATTTGCGCCAGCTTGTCGGAGATGGCGGCGCACAGGTGGACGCCGATTCGATCGTTGAGGAGCGTGAGCGCGATGCCCTCGTCGCCGGACGTCATCGTGATCTTGGATGGCGCCACCTGCAGGTCCAAACTAGAACTCCTCAAGAGACTTCAGCAACTCGGGGATAAAGTGTCGGCGCACCTCAATGAGCGATGGTTCGGCGCTTGGCGTCGCAACGACGATTGATTCGCCCTCGGGGCCCTTCACGCTGCCGTCGATGATGTCGTCGTCGAACCGGAATTCCTGCGGCGCAGGGGCATTCTGAGATTCAGAACCAGAGTTCCGCTTCCCGGCGCGATGCGGAGAGACAGCGGGAAGAGTGTCTTTCGACCCGAGCGGTGCCGCACCCAGCGACGAGCCCCTTGCGAACACATGGAGTGCTGGATGGATCGGCAAAGCGAGCACGGTTCCCTCGTTCTTCGGCCGCGGAACTTCCAGCTGGGGCGTGACTCCCGCCGCACTGGCGATAGTCAGGCCAAGCACAGTGGCCCGAGCTCCGTGCCACCCAATCAACAACGATCGCAATCCTTGTACTCGGGTGCGCAGTCCTGCCAGTGCACGGTGGATACGGGTGCGCGCCGTCGCAGGTTCGGCGCCAAGACGTGCCGCCACAGTGTGGAGGGGCAGGTCACCGTGAAAGCGGAGCAGCACCGCTTGTCGCTGCTTACGCGGCAGTTCAAGCAACGCGCGTCGGACTACACGGCGGCGCTCACCCATCAGCAACTGCGTCTCGGGGTCCTGAACTCCAACCGGCGCCTCGATGTTTGGCGCCAGCTCGGCGCGCCGCTGCTCGACACGCCAACTGTCGATGATTTGGTTGCGTGCGACGCGCTCTAGCCATGCTCCTTGGCGATCGACAGTCGCTCGCCCCTCCAACACTCGGATCGCCAAATCCTGCGCGAGATCATCCGCGGCATCGCTCGGTCCACGTCGGCCCAGCCTCGCCGCGACTGACCTTGCCTCCAACCACCACGTCCGTACGAAGGTCGGGCTCATGTTCAGTACCTCCGTAATGACCGACGACTGACCAAAGGATCTGTTCCCAATATTACGCCCTTCGGGATTCTGGGCCCATGGTTCAGACGGCAGTGTTGCGGGGGCTTCAAGGTGGCCCAGGGTTTGCGGCCGCAACGAAGCGTTACGCTGGCGGGGTCACAACCCTCCCCCAGGGGCGCCCCCCCCGAGCCCGGACATGTTCGACCCTCCCCCAGGGGCGCCGCCTGTCCCGAGCCCCGGCATGTTCCCCCCCTGGGAAACATAGTTGTAAGAGCCGGCACAGAGCGGCTGGCCAACCGGTGCGCACGTGGCCGCACCGGCCGGATCGGAATTGCAGACAAGGGACGTGCAGTCGAAATCGGACCGGCAGGCATCTCCGCCGCGGGACTTGCCTGGAAGCACGCACAGGCCGGCGCCGCTCGGTCGCATCACGAAGCAGAGGGCGGGGGCGGCGCAGCGCTGGTCAAGGGAGCACACTTCCCCGGCGCCGAATGGGGGAGCGCAGCGGCCGATCCCCGGGCTGGCCGTAGCATAGCCCATGCATGCAAGCGGGGCGGCGCAGGGCGCGACCGCACCCGGGCTCGTTTGAGAGCTCATGACGCAGGGGTCTCCCATCTGACCGGGTTTCAGGCAGACCCCGGCACCGTTCACCCCGGCGCCCACGCAGACGATGCTGGGATCCGTCGACAGGTCGCAGTGCTGGCTCGCCCCCTCCAGGCAGGGCTCACCGATCTGCGGCAGGCGGTGGCAATGGCCTCCCCCGCACAGCAGGGCACGGGGGCTATCGGCACAGGCCACGGGAAAGGTCGGGGTTTGCGACGCATCCGTCGAGCTCTCGCATGCGTCGCCTTCGCCAGCCGGCTGCGCGCACACGGAATCGGCGACCCGGCAGTAGAGCTCGGCCGCGCATTCCGTCGAGCTCGAACAGGGCGTGCCGGGTTGACCGTCGGGTTGGCAGTGACCGCGCGAGGCCGACACGTTGTCCCCGAGCTGAAAAGGCGCGCGAAGCCCGCCGGCGGTCAACTTCCACCCTGGATCCCCGCCGCTCGCGCAGCTCTGACCGGGTGCACACTCGGTTGGGAGAAAGCACTCCGATCCAGTCGGGAGCTGGCCAATGAAAGGATTGGCGCAGCTCGCATAGCGATCCCATAG
>JADGRC010000283.1 GCA_017881245.1 Pseudomonadota bacterium | reverse complement strand
ACGCTTCGCTGGTGGGTCTTGAGCGCCTCGGCCGGCAGCAACCCTGTCTCGACCGCGCGCATGACCCAGCGCCGCGCTGCCGTCCAGAACGCATTTCGATGACCAGGGGAGCAAAACCGCTTGAGACTGCCGTGCCGCCGTGCCTGGACGACCACCGTGCTGCACCAGAGGCACCGCTGATTGCTGGCGGGGGTCTTGGGACATTCGCCATCGCGGCGAATTCCGTGGATGACATGAACGTGCGGGCCACTGTCGATGCTGTCCAAGAATGATTTCCCCTCTCGCATGATGCCTAAAAGGGTATCACCGATCTCGAATCTGGCAACTTCAGAGCGGCGGAAGGACAGTGCGCGTCCGATGATTTGCCATCATCACCGGTCATCGCGCCTCCTTGACCGAAGGCGGTGGTCGTCGATCCCACGAATTGGTCGGCGAGGAGCCGACCAACCCGGTGCGGTTGCTGATGACGCTGCGGTCGTCTCCTGCCGAGCAGATGGAATGCTACCCGGTCGGCGCGGCGGTCGGAAAGTCGTGAGAGAGGTGCGACCGCCTCGGGTGCTTTTGTGCTACAAAAGGGTGCTCCAAAAGTGCTACGTTGCTACTCGCGAAAACGGCAGAAATGCTGGGGATCTTGGGTCTGTCAGGGTGTCCTAGTCCCCCAGCCAACGTTATTTCAATGGCTCATAAGGGCCTGAGCCCGAACGATCGAATCGGAAGAAAGAATCGGGGCGTTGGTAAGAACGCAACGAACAAATCCGGGATTCGGTGTGATTCAGTGGCGGCAGAGTCTACGCTGGGAACATGATCGACACCACTGACATCCCAGCCGGCTTCGATGCGCTGGCCCCGTTCCGAGATGAGAGAGAACGACGTCTGTTCGCTGCGAGTGAGGCACGCGCCGCGGGGCGCGGCGGGGTGATCGCGGTTTCGCGAGCGACTGGGATTGCGCGCAGCACCATCGATCGCGGCCTGGCAGATTTGCGGGTGGGCGCGGAGCGGCTGGGCAATCGTGTGGTAGCGTCCGGCGGCGTCGCGGCGGCTTCTTCCATGCCTGAATGTATCGCCGTAAGATCCCGGCCTCGCGTGCGCGCGCTGAGCGTCCGGTGTGTCCGGTGTCGCGCGACCCCACCGGGCAGCGGGCGCCCTCCGCGCGCTTTCGGGACCTCCGCGAAGTCGATTGCGGCTACGTCGAGCGCGATTAGGTCGTTTCGCCGGAAACCCCCGACAACGCCAAGCAGGATCAGCGCACGGATCGTGGCTTCCCGCTGAGCGTCTTCGGGATCACCGCCTCCAGGGCGAATTCCGTCGACCAGCGTGGCGTCTTTGGCTTTGCTCCTTGCGCCGATGGTGCATGCGCTGCCCCGCAGGGTCGCACGGACGACCTCGGGCACGCGCGTCGAAGGCCCGCCCGGTTGGCGGTCGCCGCCCTCTCGTTAAAAAACGCTCTGAAATTCCCTGATTTTACCCTACCTTTGAATCGAGCTTCGCCCACATTTGGGTTCAATTTCAGCGCACTTCGTCGATCGATCACCGTGCCGCCTTGGCGTTGGTTCTCGTCGGGTTTCGGCGCGAACACCGCGTGAAGACCTCGCGCGCCATCACGTGTCCCTGGCGGACGGGGACAAAGAGGCCGTCGACCTTGGCGCAGTTGAAGATCGTCAACACTGGATCGAGGCTCAGGGCCGAAGCGATGGAGTTCCCTATTAACCCCGGGTACGATTATCAGTAGCGACTCTAGGAAGGTGGCCTGAATCATCTCCCAAAAGGATGTCGACGTTAGGCGCCCGACGGCCATCAATTGTTCGATCCCCACAATGCCGACCCAGAACCCTTCACGTGGATCGCCGCCGCTGACATCTTCGAAAAGGTGGCGCGCGGGCGACGAGCGTTAGTGTCGGCACACTAGTTGCGGGCGCGGTCGAAGGCGTTGAGGTGGAAGGCCATGGCCTTGCCCGCGCCATCGGCGTCGCGCTGGACGATGGCGTCGTAGACGGCGCGGTGCTCGGCGCTGGCGTCGGCGCGCCGTCCGGGCACGACCGACCTGGCGAAGGCCTGCGCCTTCAGGATCGAGGTCAGTTCCCGGATCAGCCGGACGAACAGCGGATTGCGTGTCGCTTCGGCGACGCAGATATGGAACTCCGCATCGATCTCGTTGCGGCGCACGGGATCGTCCTCGCTGTCGAGCGCGTCGAGGATCCCGCCCATCTGGGCGACATGCGCCGGCGTACGGCGGGACGCCGCCAAGCGCGCCGACGGCACCTCGAGATACATGCGGACTTCCGTCAGATGGCTGGTCGGGAAGCGGCTCAGCAGCAGCGGCGAGATCATCCGGTTCGAGACGACATAGGTGCCCTTGCCGTTCTTCGAGGTGGTCAGCCCGAGCGCCTGCAGGCGACTGAGCGCCTCGCGGATCACCGGCCGGCTGACGTTGAAGGACCTCGCCAGCTCGTTCTCCGATGGCAGGCGGTCGTTGACCTTGAAGCGGCCCGATTCGATCAGGGACACGAGCTGGGTTCGGATGTCCTCGACCACGGT
>JADGRC010000282.1 GCA_017881245.1 Pseudomonadota bacterium | reverse complement strand
CTTGCGCGCCTGGTAGTCCGCCACCTGATCGCGATCGATTTTTCCCAGGCTGAAGTAGCGTGACTGCGGATGGGCGAAGTATAGGCCGCTGACACTGGAACCAGGCCACATGGCAAACGACTCCGTCAGCAGCATGCCCGTGTTCTTTTGCACGTCGAGGAGCTGCCACAGGGTGCCCTTCTCCGTGTGATCCGGGCACGCCGGGTAACCCGCCGCAGGGCGAATACCGCGATACTTTTCCTGGATTAGCTCAACCTTGCTCAAACCCTCGTTTCGACCGTAGCCCCATTCCTCGCGCACGCGCTTGTGCAAGCATTCGGCGAAGGCCTCGGCCAGGCGATCCGCCAACGCCTCGGCCATGATGGCGTTGTAATCGTCGTGCGCGGCCCTGAATGTGTCGCACAGCTCCTTCAGACCCACGCCGGTCGTGACGGCGAAGGCTCCGATGTGGTCGGCAAGGCCGGTATCCCTCGGAGCGATGAAGTCCGCGAGCGAGCGATTCGGCTCGCCCTTCTCCTTGGCGGTTTGCTGGCGCAAGAAATGGAAGCGTTGCAACACCGCCGCCCGGGTTTCATCGGAATAGATCTCGACGTCATCGCCGACGGCGTTCGCGGGAAAAAGACCATATACGCCGCGCGCGGTGATCGACTTGTCGGCGATGATGTTGTCCAAGAGCGCGTTCCCGTCGGCGAAGATCTGGCGCGCCTGCTCGCCGTACTTCTCGTGCTCCAGAATTCGGGGGTAGACGCCCTTGAGCTCCCAGGTGTGAAAGAACGGCGTCCAGTCGATGAATTCACGTAGGGTGGCAAGCGGAAAATCGTCGAGAACGCGGACGCCGGTGAATGCGGGCGCCGGGATGTCGTCGGCCCGCCATTCAATCGCCGTCCGGTTCGCCCGCGCCTCGTCCAGCGGAACCAACTTGTGCCGGGGCGACGCGTGAAGCTTCCGAAGGCCTTCGTACTCGGCCCGGTGCCGCGTGACGAAGTCGGCCCGACCGTCGTCGCTGAGCAGGCTGGTCGTGACCGGGACGGCGCGGCTGGCGTCGAGCACGTGTACGACGGGCTCGCTGTAGTGAGGAGCGATCTTGACGGCGGTGTGGGCCTTGCTGGTCGTGGCGCCGCCGATCAACAGCGGCAGCTTGAAGCCCTGGCGTTCCATCTCGCGCGCAACGTGCGCCATTTCATCGAGTGACGGCGTGATGAGGCCGCTTAAGCCGATGAGGTCGGCCTTCTCGGAGCGGGCACGCTCCAGGATCTTCTCGCAGGGGACCATGACACCCATGTCGATGACTTCGTAGTTGTTGCAGGCCAACACGACGCCGACGATGTTCTTGCCGATGTCGTGAACGTCGCCCTTCACGGTTGCGAGCACGATCTTGCCCTGCGTCTTCACAACCTGACCCGCGGCCGCCATTTGCGCCTTCTCGGCCTCCATGAACGGCGTCAGATACGCGACCGCCTTCTTCATCACGCGCGCGGACTTCACGACCTGCGGCAGGAACATCTTGCCCGCGCCGAAGAGATCCCCGACCACGCCCATGCCGTCCATCAGCGGGCCTTCGATCACGCCGAGCGGACGGCCAAGTTTCGCGCGCGCCTCCTCGGTGTCGGTGTCGATGTACGCGTCGATGCCCTTTACGAGGGCATGGGACAGCCGCGCCTCGACGGTTCCCTTGCGCCACTCTTCTTCCTTCTTGTCGGAGACGACGGTCTCGGCGCCTTCGGATTTCAGCCTCTCGCCGAATTCCACCAGGCGCTCGGTGGCGTCGGGGCGCCGGTTCAGCAGGACGTCCTCGACCAATTCCTTCAGCTCGGGCGCAATCTCCTCGTACACCTCCAGCATTCCGGCGTTGACGATGCCCATGTCCATGCCAGCGGCGATGGCGTGGAAAAGGAACGCGGAGTGCATGGCCTCGCGAACGCGATTGTTGCCGCGAAAGCTGAACGAGATGTTCGAAACGCCGCCGCTGACCTTCGCGTGGGGCAAGTTTGCCTTGATCCAGCGCGTCGCATTGATGAAATCGACGGCATAGTTGTTGTGTTCCTCCATCCCCGTGGCGACGGTCAAAATGTTGGGATCGAAGATGATGTCCTCGGGAGGGAATCCCACCTCGTCAACCAGGATCCGGTATGCCCGCGTGCAAATCCGAATCTTGTCCTCGTACGTCGCGGCCTGGCCCTGCTCGTCGAAGGCCATGACCACGACGGCTGCGCCATATTTCAGGACCGTCTTCGCGTTTTGGCGGAACTTGTCCTCGCCCTCCTTCATCGAGATCGAGTTCACGATGCCCTTGCCCTGCAGGCACTTCAGGCCGGCCTCGATCACCTCCCATTTGGAAGAGTCGACCATGAAGGGCACTTTGGCGACCTCGGGCTCGCTGCCGAGCAACTGGAGATAGCGCGTCATCGCCGCGACGCCGTCGATCATTCCCTCGTCCATGCAGATGTCGATCACGTTGGCGCCGCTTTCCACCTGCTGGCGGGCCACGCTGACCGCCTCCTCATACTTTCCCTCCTTGATGAGCTTCGCGAATCGAGGTGAACCCGCGACGTTGGTGCGCTCGCCGATCATCATGTAGACGCCGGGTTGCTGCGTGAAGGGTTGGGACCCCGACAAACGAAGGGGCAGCGGTGCCTGTCGTGACTCTGGTGCTGGCGGTAGAACGGACAGCTCATCGTTCCCTCGCGCCGCGACGGCACCTGGGAGGGCGACAGCATGTGAGATCGCGACCGTGACTGTAGCCGTTGTTGTGCGCGATTCCGGCCCGTTGGTCGCCCCGCCATGGGCCTGAAGGTCGCGCGGCGCTGAACCCGCCAGTGCGCGAGCGATCGCCGCGATGTGCTCCGGCGTGTTGCCGCAGCAACCGCCCGCGATGTTGAGGAGACCGGCTTGCGCGAAACCGCCCAGAAAGCGCGCCATGTCCGCCGGCTGAAGATCGAATCCCGTCGGCGACAGCGGGTTCGGCAATCCGGCGTTCGGGTAACAGGAAATCGCCGTGCTGGCCTTGTCCGAAAGATCCGCTAGGAACGGGTACATAAGGTCGGGACCGAGCGAGCAGTTGAGGCCGACCGACAGCGGCTTGACATGCTTCACCGCGTTCCAGAACGCTTCGATGGTCTGCGCGGAGATCATCGTTTCCCCGCCGCGACCCACCGCCGCTGAGATCAGGACGGGCAACTCCCGGCCGTCTTGATCGAAGACTTCACGGATGGCGACCAGGGCGGCTTTCGCGTTCAACGAGTCGAAGATCGTTTCGACGAGCAGCAGATCCGAGCCCCCAGCGATGAGCGCGCGTACTTGGTGCAGATATGAACTCTTGACCTGATCGAAGGTGACCACTCGGAAGCCGGCGTCGTCGGCATCCGGCGAATTCGACAGCGATACCGTCAAGGGGCCGATTGCCCCCGCGACGAAGCGCTGCCGCCCGTCCGCGTTGGCGACGCGGTCGGCCCATTGCCTACACTGTCGCGCGGACTCTTCGTTGATCTCCCACGCCAGGCTGTTCAAGAAGGGATCTTCGATGACCCTTTGGTAGAAGTCCGGATCCTTGCGCCCGCCCTGTTCGCGCGGATCGTCGACGAAGAATTCGCTTTGTACGATGTTGGTCGCGCCGAATGTGTTGGTCTCGATGATGTCGGCCCCGGCTTCCAGAAACCGGCGGTGGATGTCGCCGATCATCTTCGGCTGCGTCAGCGAAAAGAGATCGCCGTTGTTCAGGAGATCTTTCTTGGAATCGGCGAACCGGCTGGCCCGGATGTCGGTCTCGGTCATTCCATAGGTTCGGATCGTCGTCCCCATCGCGCCATCGATGATGGCGATGCGCTGCCGCAGGATCTGTCGTAGGGGATGGACAGGCGGCGTCGCCCGAGTTGCAGTACGAGAGGCGGAAGGGGCGGCCATGGTCAACCTTTCTTTGCTGGTCGGTCGTCTTCGCGACGTGAGACCCGGGTGGGTTTGTCGGCAATCGCCAGGACCACCTCGAGATGCGGTCGCTTGGCTTCCCGACAAGCCACGTCGGATGCGGTGACTTCAAGTCCAGCGCGGGAGAGCAAGCCACGCAAGGCACGAGGCGAGAAACCCGGATGGCGCTCTCCATACGTCGCGGTGAGCTCGTGTTGCGTATGTTGATTCAAGCACAGCACCACCAGGCGTCCACCCGGTCGAAGAACGCGCGCGCACTCCGATAAGGCTCGTGCCGGGCGTTCCGCATATGTCAACGTATGAAAAACGAGGACGGTATCGAAGGACGCGTCTGGAAAGGGCAGGGCGTGCGCATCGGCGATTTGCGCCGCACAGTGGGGATGCGCGGTCAATCGTTCGCGGGCGGCGCCGATGAGGCGCGCGTTCGTGTCGATACAGGTCAATGTTCGACAATAGGGCGCGATTGTTCCCGCGGCCGCTCCGTCGCCGGAGCCGACGTCTAGGACGTCGCCGAGGCGAAGCAGCGCCGCTATTCCCACCGCCAGAGACTGCCAGGTCCGCCCCGGCGAATAGTAGCGCTCCATCTCGTCGGCGAGCGATTCGGGAAGCCCGCCGCGCCGCTCCGCATCCCATTCCCGCAAGCGATTCTGATCCCCCGTGAGGGTGGGATCTCGCGAAGCAGCCGCATCGTCGATGATGGCCTTGGCGGCCCCGGGCAGGGTATCCGTCGCCAGCCCGTAGAATGACTGGGCCCCCTGGCGTCGGTCGCGTACGAACCCGGCCTCGCGCAGCCGGCCGAGGTGCGTCGAGACCCGAGACTGCGAGATTCCCGTGACGCGGACCAACTCGGTCACGCACAGCTCCCGATCCCGCAAGAGGGCACAGAGCCGGAGGCGGTTTTCGTCCGCAAGGACGCCGCAGGTTTCCACGCAACGGGCAAGGTTCATATCTTTATATCCGGATTAACGGATTAGTGTGTGCCGCCTGGTCCGAGCTGTCAAGCAGTCTGCGGCACGGCCAGAGCCGCTGCGAGCGCGTCGCGTTTGCAGGAGACACCGATCCAAGACCCTGCGAACCTTCGGGCCGCGGGACGATTCTCGAAGGTATGTAGACCAGAGGTATATTTACGTGAATGTTCGATCGGCTTGGAAAAAGTGGTTGGGGGATGAGAAGCGTTCTTCGAAGAGTCTGCTTGGTGCTGCTCGCCCCGTTGTTCCTCGCGGCCTGCGTCAGGAAGACGGCCCCCGTGTCCCCACCCCCCGGGGACGAGGGGCAGGGGGCGAGCGGGGCACTGGCGGATGTCCACACCGGCCGGGGCTTGACGAAGGCGTGCGACGAATACCGGCGCAAGCTTCTCCTCTGCATGCAGAGCGACCATTTCCCCAAGGAAGCCAGGGACGGCGAGCGGTTGGCGTTGGAACAGATGCTCTCACAGATCAGACAGGAGCAAAGTCAGAAGGAAAATCACATGGAGGCGGTGAAGGCGGCGGATGAGAACTGCCGTATCTCAATCTTCAATATGAAGGAGTCCGGTAAGGAGTCCTGTCCGGGCGTGTTCTGAGCTGCGGGGCGCGGCTGCGGCGTCGCTATTTGGTTTCAGCGCCACGACGCGCGTCGAGTTCCCCGTCATGAAGGGCGCCAAGACTAGCAGCCTCAATCGGACTGCGATTCGGCGATTCTTCAACGCTCGACTCCTGTTACTGTAGCGAGATGGACCTGCGTCTTTGTCGCTCGCGGTTTGTCTATTCGTTCCTGACGATTGCGACCAACGGCTGGTCTTGCGCCTTGTTGGCCAACCTCCCAAGCCCGAGCGCCATCAGCCCTCCGGTCGTCCAATTTCAGGGCGCGACACTGGTTCGATCGCCGACGCAACGGGGATTGGAGGCGTACTATTGCCCATCGGTGGTTCCGGATCCTTTCGGTATTCCAGGCGGCGCGATGGCTCTGTGCCGCGGGCTCTTTGGGACCCGGCCCGCCCCGGTCGACATGGCCGTGGCGTTCGATCTGCATTTCAAGATCAGCAATCCAAACCAACTGCCCGTGCCGCTGGCTCAGGTATTGGCCGCGGTGACCGTCTTCCCTGATGGCGGCAACCGCAACATGGGCGCCGTTTGCATTCAACTCTGCGCACCGGGACAAATGGGTTGCACCGGACAGCCTGATCCCACGGCCTGCCAGGCTTCGTCGCGCGACGTCCGTTCGATGTCGGATTTCGCCAATGGCGCGGGTCGCTTCGTCATCGCGACCGGCATCGCCGCCGCGGCAGGGCAACCCCCAACCTTCACGGCCCCCCAGGTGGCATCGCAGGGCGATCTTGACGTTACGATTCGTTACTCTTTTGCTCCCGAGGAGTTGCTCGGCGTCCTTCAGCAAGTGGCTTCGCAATCGGTCTCTGAATTGAAAAACGGTCGCGCGGTGACCTTCAGCATCCCGTTTCGCGTCGAAGGCACGATCTGGTTCGACGCCGGTTCGTTGGGTCGATTCCCCGTGTCGTACGGCCCGCTGGAAGGGGTCTGGGCGATGCCGACAGAGGGACTGCTTCCGTCGTGAACGGGAAGATCGTTCCTCAGCGGGGCCTTTTGTGGATCTGGTACGGAGCTTGAAGGCATTCAGCGTGTGCCGAACCACGCAAAGGACAATATGCATCAACCACTCCGATTGAGCACCACCATGGCATCGCGGCTTGGGAAGACTGCGCGGCACCTGATGGTTGCCCCCGCGCTGATCGTGCTGGCCGTCGCTGGCGCTTCCTTGATTGCTTGCGGCACGGTTGGATCCACGGACCGGCCACCCGAAAGCCAGAACGGCGCGTCGACCTGGTCGGACGCTGGTGTTCCGCGTCCGATCCCTCCCACGTCGACTCGCCGAGGCGTCATTGTTCCGAGCGACACCGGCATAGGCGCGACTCCCTCAGGAAGCGCCTCGGTCACCGGTACCAGCGGCGGGGCTGTCGGGCCGACTTTCGGAAGCCCGAATGGCAACAACAACTGACACGCGGAAGCGAAAGAGTCGCGCGTCTGACCGTCCTAGCGGAAATTTCTGCGCGAACGCCCAAAAGCGCGCCGTTGATTGTGGTGTTTCGTATGGACAGCTTCTTGCTCTCTCAGTCGCGAGGCGTTACGACCGTTCGCATGGTTTCTCGAGGAATCCCAGACTGAGATGTTGTTCGCGTCTTTTCGAATCCGTCGGGTCTTGTTCATCGCGGTGCTGTTGGCGGCTGCGATTGGCATGCCGGCCTGTGTTCATGTGCGGCCATACCAGCGTGAACGTCTTTCTCACAACACGATGACGACCGGCAATTGGGGTGGTCCGGGTGAGATCCACGCACGCTCCGTGCACGAGGGTGCGATAGGCGGTGGTTCAGCCGGAGAGGCCGGATGCGGCTGCAACTAGTTGGTGCCGCGTTGTTGGTGCTCGTCGCCCGCCCCGGAACGGCTCAGCAAACGCCACCTGATCATCAGGGGCAGCCGTCGGCGCCAGAGCCCACGGTGGTGCCGGAGCCGCCGTCGGTGCCAGAGCCCACGGTGGTGCCGGAGCCGCCGCCGATGCGAGAGCCGCCGTCGGTGCGAAAGGCCGCGGTGGTGCCGGAGCCGCCGTCGGTGCCAGAGCCGCCGCCGATGCGAGAGCCCCCGGCGGTGTCAGAGTCCCCGGCGCTCCGAGAGTTCCCGCCGATCGCACCGTCCACTCGACGTGTGTCGGGGCGCTTTCACAGCGAGGTAGCGGCCTACTCCGACTCCAGTCACGTCGATGTGCTGACGCCCTCGATCTCCGGCGAAGTGCGGGACGACACCGCCGGTTGGTCCGCACGCGGGCAGTACCTGCTCGACGCGGTATCCGCAGCCTCCGTTGATATCGTGTCCACCGCGTCGCCGCACTGGACTGAGGCACGGCACGCCGGCTCTGTCGAAGGGGGGGGCAACCGGCAGGATCTCGGTGTCACCGCCACAGGTTCTTTTTCGTCCGAGCCCGACTATGCCGCCTGGGCCGCGGGTGGCTCGGCATCGCTCGACCTTGATCAGAAGAACTTTGTCTTGATGGCTGGCTATGGTTATGGCCAGGACACCATCGGCCGCTCCGGAACACCCTTCTCCGTCTTTTCGCGATCGCTCACGCGAAATGCGCTCAACGCCGGGCTGACCATCGTCGTAAATCCATCCACGTTGGTGGTCGTCGGGGGTGATCTCGTCTTCGAGCGCGGTGACCAATCGAAGCCCTATCGCTATGTCCCGCTCTTCGCGGCAGACGTCGCCCCCGGCGTCCCGCAGGCGGCTTCCATAGGTCTTGTCAACACGTTGCGTTTGCCCGAACGGCCGCTCGAACAACTCCCGCTCGCCCGCGATCGGTACGCGATTTGGGGCCGGTATTTGTATCGCTTCTCCACGTCGACGCTGCGCCTCGAGGAGCGTCTTTACACCGATTCTTGGAGCCTGCACGCGTCCACGACGGACGTCCGCTTCCTGGTGGACCGTGGCAATCGTTGGAACTGGCGATCGCACGTCCGCTTCCACGCGCAGTCGCCCGTCTCTTTTTGGAAGCGCGCCTATACGCTGACCGATGCTGGCGTGCCCGCGCTGCGCACCGGTGATCGCGAGCTCGGGCCGCTGTGGAACGCGACCGGAGGTGGCGGTCTGCGCTGGCGAGGGGGCAAGCCGCGGCCGGCCGGATGGACGATCGGCGCTGATCTCGATCTAACTTGGACATCGTTCCTCGACGATCTCTACGTCGGTAGTCGCTTGGCGGGTATCTTCACCTTGTCGTGGGAGGTCGAACTGTGAATCCCACCGCGGGCGGAGCGGCCAGCTTCCTTCGTGGGTCGCGGCGCAGATTCGCGCCCGTTCATGGATTCGGCATTCTTGCCGTTGTTTCTGGTCTGGCCGCGCTCGGCGCCTGTAGCGCCGTGGAGGACGTGCTCGATCCCGTCCACGCCGATGCGGTGGCCGCCCTCGGACCGGAAGTGTTCGGTCTTCCAAAGGGACCGACCCACCGACCCGGGCAGCCTTGCCTTACGTGCCACAGTGGCCAGGGGCCTGGGAAATCTGAGTTCAGCGTCGCGGGGACGGTCTACAAGACCAAGCCGGCGACTGAGTGGCTCGAGGGTGCCACCGTGTCCTTGACCGACGCCGCAGGAACGATCCGGCAGCTCACGACCAATCAGACCGGCAATTGCTTGATCAAGAAGTCCGAATGGACGCCGGTGTATCCGATGCGGGTCAAGGTCTCGTTCGGGGGCGTGAGCATCGACATGTTGACTCACGTCGGGCGTGCCGGCGCCTGCGCGGATTGCCACACCGATCCGGCGAGGGCGGCTTCGGCCGGCCACGTGTACCTGGTCGCCGACCCCGCCAATTTTCCGGTGGGCCCGTGACCAGCGCCCCGGTGCATGTGTGGCGGGCCGGGCTCAGGTGCCTCCCGGGCGGGGTCCGGTTGCTCCTGGGAATGGGCGCCTTGGTGGCCGTGGGATTCGCCTGCGCGGCATCGCCCGATTCCAATGCGCGCGTCCCAATCGTCGCGCCCGATCTCGGGTCATTTCAGCCGGTATCGGCGTTCCTCGAGCACCGGTGCGGCTCGCTCGATTGCCACGGGCAGGTGGGGCGAAATCTGCGTGTGCTCGGGCACGAGGGATTGCGCCTCGATCCCAACGACGTTCCCGGTGGCAGCCCCACGACGGCCGCTGAAATCGAGGCCAACTACGGCTCGGTCGCGAGCCTGGAGCCGGAAGTGATGGCGGCCGTCGTCGGGGACGGGGGTGCTCACCCTGAGCGACTGACCTTGGTTCGCAAGGGGCGCGGCACCGAGCACCACAAAGGTGGGGCATTGGTCGTGGTCGGGGACGTACAGGACCGATGCCTCACGTCCTGGCTGGCGGGAACCACAGACGGCGCCGCCTGCGCTGCCGCGCTTGACACGCCATAGTAACGGCCGCCTTTGTATGGACCGCACCGCGGAGGCGGCCATCCGAGATTGCTCATTTGCCGTACACATTACGGTAGCATCGGGAGCGCGCCGAACCCGAGGCCCGCCGCGTTCACACGCGCACCTGTTCCGGTCCCAATGTGGTTAGGCCGGTAAGGGCGGATCGCTTTGCCTGAACCGAGATCCTTGCTAGACGGGAAAGCATGTCCAAGAACATCGAATCCAGGTCGTCGGCACAGGCTTCCTCGAATCGTTCTGTGGGAACGATGTGCGCGCTGCTCGTCTGTGCGGCACTTGTCGGCCTCGGCGGCTCCTCGTGCAGCTCGAGCGGCTCCACGAGTGGATCGGGCGGACGGAGTAGCGGCACAGGTGGAGCCACGGCTTCCGGGGGAGTCACCGGAACCGGTGGCGCGTCTTCGAGCGGAGGTGCCGTGGCGACGGGAGGCACTG
>JADGRC010000281.1 GCA_017881245.1 Pseudomonadota bacterium | reverse complement strand
GTTGTCGGCAAAATGCCACAGGAGAGGGAAAAGCACGAAGTGCCGTTCGGGGCCTCCGCCACGCGCCCAAAGCAGGGGCGGCAACAACCCGGCACGCCAGCCGTCGGGCGAGCGGCCGAAGAACCCGAGCGGAGTCACAGTGGTGGAGGTGGCGGTACGCGCATTGGCGAATCGCCAGAACAGTGGAAACTGCACCTGATACGACGCGCCATCGCGATGACCGAAGAACGTGAGCAGAGGCAACACGCCCGAATCCCTTCCGGAGGGCCCCGCGCGCGTGAAGAACAGCGGCAATAGCATGGTGGTGCTGGCTTTGGCGGTGACGAATCGCCAGAACAACGGAAACACGACCGCGTGACCAGCGTCCCCGCGCTGACCGAAGAAGCAGAGCGGGAACATCCCGGCGCCCCAGCCGTGGTCCGCGAGATCTCGCCAGTAGAACGGTCCGACGAACGTGGTGTGGTCGCGCGGGCCGTCGCGATGGAAGAACAAAGGCAGGAACGCGGTTGCCGTGGCGCCGGTGAGGCGATCCTTGAAACGCCAGAACACGGGAAAAAGCACCGTCGTCGATCCGCCTGGATCGTCTCGCAGGTACAACAACGCGGAGATCAGTCGGGTCGTACTGTCAGCGTCGAGGTTGCGGTGGCGGATGAACAGGGGCGTGACGACGTCGATCTGCCGTGTCGGATCGCGCCGAAAGAAGAGGCCTGGAAGCAACGCCAACGTACGGGAGCGTTCAATGGTGTCGCGGCTGTATCCGCCAATCGGGGACACCCAGGAGAGCCGACCGCCATGATCGCTGCTCTTCCAGAAGAAGAAGGGCAGCAACATTTGAAACCGCCACCCCGTCTCGGTGTTGCCACCACTCCACCACAACGGCACCACGGAGTTCATCCATCCGTGGCCCTCGCGCGTATGAACGATCGGCCCGACGATCGTGGTGCGGGAATCGCTGCCGCGGAAATCCCATACCAGTGGGACGAAGATCGATACCCCACTGCGCTTTGATCGAAAACTCCACAGCAGCGGAAAGAAAACGTCGTGGGCGCGGTCGTGCGCGTCGTCGCGACCGAACCAGTAAAGCCACGCGATCGCACCCTCGGATTGCTGGCCGGCCCGTTCGCGGTATCCCAGCAGAGAGTACGTCGCCGACGTGTCCTTACCCGTCTGCCGATAGAACAACGGGATCGCCAGCGTGTGACTGTCCGTTCCCGAGCGCCAGTAGAAATTCAAGGGCAACGCGAACGTGAAGGCCGATGTCGGAGATCGCGTGGACACGAAGAGCGGAAATCCCAGGTCGAACGCGCCGGTCGGATTGCGTTGCCACCAATAGAGAAAAGCGACGGATCCGAAGGCTCGATTTCGGTCGGGATCCGAGATCTTGAACGACCCCAGCAGTGGCGCGGCCCAGCCGAACTTGTTCGACACGTAGAACAGCGGCCAAACGCCGAATGACCGCGCGCCCGGCTGCCGGCTCCAGGAAATCGGCAACCCGGGAACGATCACGGTCATCGTGCTGTGGGCGGCATCGTCCTCGAAATGCCAATAGAACGGTGCCACGATTCGCGAGCGGGATGTCGGTGCCCAGTAGTTCCAGTAGATCGGGGCGACAACCGTGAACCCTGTGCTGCCACGCTTTGCCCAGTAGAGCCCCAAAACCTCGCGGAACGAGCCCTCCCGGTAATAGAGGTAAAACACGTTCACGCGCTGCTCTATTGGGCGGCATGCGCCCCGCTCGCAGAAAGATTCGTCGGGACAATCGGTGTCGGCCGCGCACACGATTCGGGCGGTCGGTCGGGCCGGGCCGCTCGTGGGGGCCGGTTCCGCCTGGGCTAGGCGGAACGGCGAGGGGACTTGACCACCCACGTTCGGAGCCTGGAAGGGATTGAGGCTGACCGCTGCCCGGGCGGAGGCAGCGACGACCAGGAGCATGCCGACGACAAACCCCACCACCACGGTGAGGCGGAGGGTCGGATGAAGGGAGGGAAGGTTGCGCGACATACGGCGGCGGGGGGGGCGGGGGCGGGCGTTACTGCTGCGGGGGCAGCATCTTCCATTCGCCGTTCTCTCGAATGAAGGCAACATCACCCGTCTCCGAGTCCTCGCCCTTTTGGCGCTGCACCTTCAGGGTTGCGGTGTCACCCTTGATTGACGAGCCCTTGATTTGAAACTTGGTGCCCTCGACTTCCTTCTGCATCTTCTTCATGGCGTCGCCCGCTTGGCCCATTTGGCTCGCCAGCAGGCCCTGGTACATGAGGGCGTAACAATCGATGACGCGCTCCATCGCGCCTTCGACCAATCCTTTGCGCCATCGCTCGAAGGTCTTCTCCGGCGTCGAAAATTCAGGCCGCGCCGGCGGGAGGGTGAAACCAATCGAGCGAATCTTGTCGCGCGGAATCTTCTGCGTCTGCCCGGCCGCCTCGACGGTGTAGACGCCGTCATAGAAGTGAATGATCTTCGCGTTGAGCTTGGTCTTGTCTAGAAGCTCGATGACCTCGGCGTGACTCGTGGCCGATAGCGCCGTCGCGACGGCCATGAACACGGCCGCGATGGCGGCTCGGGAAAGCTGAAATGGCATGATGTTAGTGGTCCTTGGACTGGCGCCGACAGCTAACCGATGCCCGGCGCCGGGAATTTCTTCGTGAGTTCCTGGACCTCGGCCCGAACGGCGGCCGCTACGTCCTCGGTGGGTTGGCTGACCACGCGGTCTATCCAGAGCGCCACCTGCCGCGCTTCGGCCTCTTTCATTCCGCGACTGGTGATCGACGGGGAGCCGAGGCGGATTCCCGAAGGATCGAACGGCTTGCGCGTGTCGAACGGCACGGAGTTGTAGTTCAACTCGATGCCGGCCTTGTCCAACATCTTGGCCGCCACCTTGCCGGATACGCTCTTGTTCGACAGATCGATCAGAATCAGATGGTTGTCAGTCCCGCCCGATACGACCTGGAATCCCTTGGCCATGAGCCCTTCGGCCATGGCCCGTGCGTTCGTCACTACTTGGTGCGCGTAGTCCT
Organism: Pseudomonadota bacterium; assembly: GCA_017881245.1. Taxonomy (GTDB): domain Bacteria; phylum Myxococcota_A; class Polyangia; order Fen-1088; family Fen-1088; genus FEN-1088. The sequence continues at coordinate 42,829 of JADGRC010000281.1, read as the reverse complement.
TGAAAGACGGCTGCGCCGCCTCCTTCAGAGCGACGGCCAGCGCGGCCGTATTGTGCACATGAGGTCCCCCTTGCAGCCCCGGGAAGACGGCGCGGTCGATGGCCTGCGCGTACTCGGTTTTGCACAGGATCATCCCCCCCCTCGGCCCGCGCAGCGTCTTGTGCGTGGTGGTTGTCACCACGTCGGCAACGCCCACTGGCGACGGATGGGCGCCCCCGACCACCAGGCCCGCGATATGTGCGATGTCGGCGACGAATCGCGCGCCCACGTCCTTCGCGATCGACGCCATGACCGGAAAATCCCACAGGCGCGGGTACGCGGTTCCGCCGGCCCACAGAAGCTGTGGCTTTTCCTTCTTGGCCAGATCGCGGACCTCGTCGTAGTCGATCCGGCAGGTGTCCTTGCGGACTCCGTAGCCCACCGAAACGAAGTATTTTCCGGTGATCGACACATTCCATCCATGGGTCAGGTGTCCTCCCATGGGCAGGGCCAAGCCCATGACCTTGTCTCCGGGCTTCAGAAAGGCCAAATAGACCGCCAGATTCGCCGGCGATCCCGAATACGGCTGCACATTCGCGTGCTCGGCACCAAACAGGGCCTTGGCGCGGTCAATCGTCATCTGTTCCAGGGGATCGACGACCTGCTGACCTTCATAGTACCGTTTGCCTGGATAGCCCTCGCTGTATTTGTTCGTGAACACCGACGACGACGCCTCCAACACCGCCTTGGAGACGTAGTTCTCCGATGGGATGAGACGAATCGTCTCATCTTGCCGTCGCTCCTCGGCCCGGCAAAATGCATAGGTTTCTGGGTCCGCGGCCTTCAAAGCGTCACCGATCATGGGGCTGCAAACTAGTCGGCGAGGCCCGGAGAGTCAACGCGTTGACCAAGCCGGTTGTGGCAGCGGCGTCCTCCCTGTTAACTGTCCTTGACCTGGCGCCGCGGATCGCGAATTAATTGGGTGGTTTTTCCCCGGGGCCAGTAACCCCGAACACCGAACGGACCTAAACAAGAGCATGAAGAAAACCTTGCGCGGAGCGATCGTCGGCTATGGATTCATCATGGAGAAAGGGCATGTGGCGGCCTACCGCGAGCGCATGGCCGCCTCCCGGTCGGGGGTTCGCGAGGCAGACGTCGAAATCGTCGCGGTCGCCGACATTTCGCCACGGCGCCGGGAGCTCGCGGCGACGCAGCTTCCGGGCGTGCGCGTCTATGCCGACTATCTGACCATGCTGGACGCCGAGGCCGGCAAGTTGGATTTCGTCGACATCGCGACGCCTCCCGCCGAGCACGCCAATGTCGCGCGCGCGGCGTTGTCCCGCCACCTGCATGTCCTGTGTGAAAAGCCGCTGGCCACCACCATCGCCGACGCTCGCGATATGTTGGATATGGCCCGTTCTTCGGCGCGCGTCCTCTATCCCTGTCACAACTACAAACACGCTCCTGTCGTGCAAGCGGTCAGAAAAGTCATCGCGGCCGGGGATATCGGACGGGTCCACCTGGTGACGTTGCAGACCTTCAGAAACACGCACGCGCGCGGTGTGGCGGAATGGCGTCCCGACTGGCGCCGTGAGCAGCGTTATTCGGGTGGCGGCATCGCCATGGACCACGGCAGTCACACCTTCTATTTGGCGTTCGAATGGTTGCGGGCCTATCCGACCGCTATCTCGGCGCGCATGTCGACGATGGGCGCGTTCGACACCGAGGACGATCTGAGCTGCAGCCTGAGATTTCCGACCGGCGTGGCGTCCGCTCATCTCAGCTGGCAGGCGGGCGTGCGGAAGGTTCTGTACACCATTCATGGAGAGCGCGGCGCCATTCGCGTCGAGGACGACAACATCGAGGTGGCGCGTCTTTCCGTGGACGGAGAAGCCGCCGGCGCGCAATCGCAGTGGAAGTTCGAACGCATCGACGTGCCGTCCGACTGGATGGATTCGAGCCATGTAACTTGGTTCAATTCATTGTTCGACGATTTCAAGCGCCAGATCGCCAAGGGCGAATGGGTGGGACGCGAGGCCGAGGAGGCCTTCCTGTGCGTGCAGCTGATCCAAACCGCCTATGAATCGGCGAAGGCGGGGTCGCGCGAGTTGCCGCTCGGCGAGGCGGATGCGGAATCGTCCTCAGTGCGACGCAAGCTTCGCCTTCAGTGTTAGACCGCGCCCGCAGTGCTAGGCTGACCAGTAGTCGATGCGTGATCTTGCGTTTCTTTCGTCTGTTATGCCGGCCGGGCGTGCCGTCTCAGTGGGACGGGCTTGGCCGCGGCGCCGGCCCCGGTTCGGTTAGCGCGTGGGTTCGCACCCGAGGCTGAAACAGTGGCTCAGGCATCACACCACGTCGGTTGTAGGGACGGGCGCCGATTTCGGTTCGATGGTCGTGGCGGTGGAGGTCATTGGCCTGTCGCCGGTGTGGGGGACGGTGGTCGGCGCCGCCATCGGGGCGGGGGCCAATTTCCTGCTGGCGCGCGAGTGGACGTATCAACGGGCCGACGAGGAACCAGTTCGGGTCCAGCTCTTGCGGTACCTGCTGGTTGCTGCGGTCAGTCTGGGATTGAACACGACGGGCGAGCACGTTTTTGCGAACATCTTGCATGTTCAGTACGTGCTTGCTCGTGTTATCACGGCGGTCATCGTGAGCAACGCCTGGAACTATCCCATGCAGCGTTTCTTCGTATTCGGTGACGGCAAGGTCGCCCGACGGTCGATTCATGAAGGTTGACGGCGAAAACGAGAGTCCCGGCAGGGAATCGACGATCGGAGCGGCGAGGAGGCCGATGATTGCTTCGGGCGGCGGTGCGATCAATCCGTCGCAGCCCAAGGATCAGCGTCCCCACCTGCGCACCCCCGTGCCGGGACCCGTAAGTCAAGCGCTGCGCGCCCGCGAGGATGCGCATATGGCGCCCGGCATCCAGGGATATGCGGTCATGGCGGGCATCGTCGTCGAAGAGGCGCGCGGCAGTGCCGTCAAGGATGCCGACGGAAACACGCTGTTGGATTTCATCGGGGGCATCGCCGTAAACGCGCTTGGCCATTCGCATCCGCGGTTTGTCACGACGATTCAACGCCAGGTCGCGCAGGCGTCGGTGGGATCGTTCACATCGCGCGCGCGGGTAGACTTGGTGGAGCGCCTGGCCGAGCAGCCGCCCGCGCCCGGTGTTCACCGCCTGCAGCTGTATTCCGGGGGGGCGGAGGCCGTCGAAAGCGCCTTGAGGCTGGCGAAGTCTTATACGGGTAAATACGAATTCGTCAGTTTTTGGGGTGGCTTTCACGGCAAGACCATGGGCGCCCTGTCTCTGATGGGCTCCCGATTCAAGGACAAGCTCGGTCCCATGGTCCCGGGATCGCACCAGGTTCCGTACGCCGACTGCTACCGTTGCCCCTTGAAGCTCGAATACCCGAGTTGCGGCATCGCCTGTGCGGATCTGGCGCGCCAATATGTCAAGGTCGCGACCGCCGGAGAGATCGCCGCGTTCATCATCGAGCCGATGCAAGGGACCGCGGGAAACGTCATTCCTCCACGAGAATTCTTGCCGGCGGTCAAGTCCATTGCTGAGGAGAGCGGCGCCCTGTTCATCGCGGACGAAATGATCACGGGCCTTGGTCGGACGGGCCGGCGTTGGGGCGTTGAGCATTCCGGTGTGCGGCCCGACATCGTCACGATCGGCAAGGCGTTTGGCGGCGGCTTTCCGCTTTCCGGCGTTTTGACCACCGACGAAATCTCGCAGGCGAAACCTTGGAGCGTCCCGTCGGGATCTTCCTCCAGCTATGGCGGTAACCCGCTGGCGGCCGCGGCCGGCGCCGAAGCTCTGCGGATCATCGACGACGAGCATCTGGTCGAGAACGCACGCCTCGTGGGCGAGGCGATGCTGCGGCAATTGCGTGGATTCGTGGAGCGGTATCCGTTCGTCGGGTTCGTGGACGGCGCCGGTTTGTTCCTGCGCGTGGAGTTGGTCAGGGACAAGAAGACGAAGGAACCGCTTCCGCGCGCCGTCACGGAGCGCATCTTTGGGGAATGCGTTCGGCGTGGTCTTCTGACCATGGCCTATTCCGCCAGCTTTCGCATCCAACCCGCGATGACGATCGACGAAGCGACGGCCTGTAACGGACTCGACATCTTGGCGGATGTGTTTGACACCGTTCTGCGCGAGAAGTGGTGGATGTAGGCGCCCATCCGCCCGCCGATGCCGGTCGCGATCGACGTGACGGCGCGACTTCAGGGGGCGGAGCGTCGCCGTCGCTCCCGGCTCGGTCGGCGCTGGACGTCTTGGCCCACGTCCTGGCGGTCTGGTTCGGTTGTGGCCATGTGCCGAAGGCTCCTGGGCTGGCCGGGACGTTGGGGGCGATTCCCCTGTACCTGATCGTGCGCTCGCGAGGACCCATTGTGGTGGCCGCCGTGGGCGTGTGCATCACCGCGATTGGGATCTGGGCTTCCGGACGAGTTGCTCGCCGCCTGGGCACGAAGGATCCGCAGATGATCTGCATCGACGAGGTCGCGGGGGTTTTCGTTACTTGGATCGCGGCTCCCCGATCGCTCGTGGGCCTGGTCGCGGGCGTGGTGCTGTTTCGCCTCTTCGACCAGTTCAAACCCTGGCCCGCCCGCCTCGCCGAGCGCCGCCTGTCCGGTGGAACGGGGATCGTCCTCGATGACGTTTTCGCCGGTCTCTGGGGTGCCGCGGTACTGCTCGCGGCGACCGCCGTGGGAATTCTCTGACGCCACGGAACGCTGAAAACGTCGCGTGCCGACGGGGTGCCGACAAGGCGTGATAAATTAGCTGACTTACATGCCGAAGTACGTTCCCGATCGCGCTGGATTCCTCGACCTTGCCGGTCGGGGTCGCTTGGCTTTTGTATACCGCGAGGTGGTCGCCGATTCGGACACGCCCGTGTCCGCTTATGCGAAGCTCGGGCGAGGACCGTATTCCTTCCTCCTCGAAAGCGTGGTCGGTGGGGAAAAATGGGCCGCGTACAGCTTCGTGGGCGTGCGTCCGCGCGCGGTCATCCGCTCCCGCGGGAATGACGTCGAGATCTTGCGATCGGGTAACCAGAATAAGTCTGACGACGGATCGAAGCCGGCGTTTTCGGATGGCGCTTTTCAGGTCGTGGAGCGGTTCCAAACCAGCAATCCGATTGGATTCATCGACAACTATCTGGCCGACCTGTCACCGGTGGTGCCCCCGGGATTGCCGCGTTTCTTCGGTGGCGCCGTGGGTTGGATCGGTTACGACGCGGTCCGGGCATTCGAGAAGCTCCCCGCGATCCTGCCCGATGTGCTGGGCCTTCCCGAGATTTGCCTCTGCATGACCGACACGGTGGTGATTTTCGACAACCTGCGTGGAACCGTGAAGGTCGTGGCAGCCGTCGACGTGGGCCCTGGCATCGACCCGGGGGTGGCCTACGACGATGCTCGGGCGCGCATCGACGCCGTTTTGGATCGCTTGGCTAGGCCTGCGCCGCCGCTGCGCACCCTGGACCCGGCGCCGGTCACACCGCCCGCGCCCCGGGCCACCGTAACCCGCGAGACGTTTGAAGCGAACGTGCGAAGGATTCAGGAATACATCCTGGCCGGCGACGCATTTCAGGTCGTCTACTCGCAGCGCTTCGAGGTTCCGCGGGGTGACGTCGATCCCTTCGACGTTTATCGCGCCTTGCGGGTGACGAACCCGTCGCCGTACATGTTCCACCTGGAATTTCCCGAGGCCGTGGTCACCGGCGCCTCGCCCGAGGTTCTGGTGCGCCTGGACCGGGGCGAGATCGAGCTGCGCCCGATCGCGGGCACCAAGCCTCGCGGCGTGACCCCCGAGGACGATGTCGCCCTTGAAAATGAGCTGAGGACCGATCCGAAAGAGCGGGCGGAACACGTGATGCTGATCGATCTCGGACGCAACGACGTGGGGCGGGTGGCCGCCGCGGGGACGGTCCGCATCACGGAGCAGATGGTGATCGAACGCTATTCTCACGTCATGCACATCGTCTCGAACATCCGCGGCACCTTGGCGCCTGGGTTGCGCCCCGGGGATCTGGTGCGCGCGACGTTTCCGGCGGGAACGCTCAGCGGCGCGCCCAAGATTCGCGCCATGGAGATCATCGAGGAAATGGAGGTGTCGCGTCGGGGCCTTTATGGCGGCGCCGTGGGGTACATGTCGTATGCCGGCAACATGGATATGGCGATAGCCATTCGAACGCTTGTGACAAAGGGCGACACGATCTACGTGCAGGCGGGGGCCGGGATCGTCGCGGGCAGCGTCCCAGCGACGGAGTACGACGAATCCGTGAACAAGGCGCGCGCGGTCATCGGGGCGGTGGAAATGGCCCGCCGAGCCGACCCAACGAGTCGCCGCGGCGGCCAGGGTGAAGGTTAGGCCCCATGCTGCTCGTCATCGATAACTACGATTCGTTCACGTACAACCTGGTGCAGTATCTGGCGGAGCTCGGACAGGAGGTGCGCGTCGTGCGCAACGACGAGATCGCGGTTGCGGAGATCGCCAGTCTTCACCCTGAGGCGATCGTCGTGTCGCCGGGGCCGTGTACGCCAAACGACGCCGGAATCAGCCTGGACGTCATCGCGCGCTACGCGGGGCGGATACCGATCCTGGGCGTGTGCCTCGGGCATCAGTCCATCGGCCAGGCGTTCGGGGGCAAGGTCGTGCGCGCGCGACAGGTGATGCACGGCAAGACGTCGATGATCACTCACGATGGCCGGGGCGCGTTCGCCGGGCTGGCGAATCCCTTCGAGGCCACGCGGTACCATTCGTTGGTGGTCGAACGCGCCAGTCTTCCCGATTGTCTGGAGATCACGGCGACGACGCCAGATGGCGCCGGCGGCGATGAGATCATGGGCCTGCGCCACAAGACTTTTGGGGTGGAGGGGGTGCAGTTTCACCCAGAATCCTTTCTCACATTGGTCGGCAAGGATTTGTTGCGTAACTTTCTGACCAGGAAGGGTCGGCCGTGAACACGCCTCCGCCACGTACGCGCCTGAAAACGGGGCCATTGGACTTTGGCCTCAATCGCCCGCCGTTCGGCATCAGGGATGCTATTGCCCGCGTTTGTGATCGCCAGGATCTGTCCGCCGAGGAGATGGCGGCAACCGTGGGAGAGATCATGGATGCTCACGCCACCCCCGCCCAGATCGGCGGTTTGTTGACCGCCCTCCGATCGAAAGGAGAATCCGTGGGCGAGGTCGTGGGTGCGGCGCGCGCGATGCGTGCCCGGATGATCCCGGTCCTGTTCGAGGCACCGGTGATGGTCGACACCTGCGGTACCGGAGGGGACGGGTCTGGATCGGTCAACGTTTCGACGCTGGCGGCGCTGATCGTGGCTGCCTGTGGGGTAACCGTGGCGAAACACGGAAACCGGGCGCTGTCGTCGCGATCCGGCTCCCACGACGTCATTGAAGCGCTGGGCCTCGATCCCGCTCCCTCCGCGGAGTTGGCCGAGCGTTGCCTGCGTGATGTCGGCCTCGCGTTCCTGTACGCACCCACGTTCCACGCGGCGACGCGACACGCGGCCGGCCCTCGCAAGGAGCTTGGCATACGCACGGTCTTCAATTTGCTTGGGCCTTTGACCAACCCGGCGGGCACACGCTTTGCCGTCAACGGGGTGTTCGCCCGCGAGCGATGCGAATTGCTGGCGCGCGCTCACCAAATCCTCGGCAGCGAGCGCGTGATGGTCGTTCACGGGGAGGGCGGCTTGGATGAAATCGCGCCTTCCGGACCGACGTTCGTCGCCGAGCTGCGCGGCGGCTCGGTGCGCACCTACGAGATCACGCCCAGCGACTTCGGCCTACCGCCCACTGATCCCGATGGACTTCGTGGCGGCGATCCACAGCTGAACGCGCGCGTGTTGCTGGACGTGCTCGCGGGGATGCCTGGCCCCGCCAGGAACGTTGGTCTGATGACGGCGGCCGCCGCGTTGTACGTGACCGGGCAGGTGACGGATCTGGCGGCTGGCACCATGCGCGCCGTCGCGGTGTTAGACGACGGCAGCGCGCGCGGCGTGCTCGATCGGCTGCGGGTCTTGGCGCCACTCCGGTCTCCTGGCTGACGTCATGATTCTTCCAGCGCTTGTTGTCCGGACGCGCATGGCCCTTCGCCGGAATGCCGTCGACCTGACGGCGCGGGACAGGCCATGTCGTTTCTAATCAAGATCTGCGGCGTCACGACACCCGAGGACGCCGCGATGGTCGCGCGAGCGGGAGCCGACGCCATCGGCGTGAATTTCTGGCCTGGATCGAAGCGATTCGCGGGCGAAGCCGCGAAGGAGGTGTTGGCGGCGGTACCCGCGGGCATCCTGAAGTTCGGTGTATTCGTCAACGCCCCCGCGTCCGAGGTTCTGGATACAGTAGGCCGCTTCGGCCTGGATCGCGTGCAATTGCACGGCGACGAACGATCCGAGGACTTCCGAGATCTGCCACCGGAGTTGCTGGTTCGAGCGATCCGCGTGCGCGACGCGGGATCCCTCGCGGAGGCAGACACCTGGAACGCCCATCTGCTCCTCTACGACGCGTTTGTCCGCGGATACGGGGGAGGTGGCGCCACGGCGCCCTGGGCCGAACTGGCGACCGCATCCGGTTCGCGCCCGTTCTTGCTCGCGGGGGGGCTCGATCCCGACAACGTTCGGCGGGCGATTGCCGCCACCCGGCCCGCCGGCGTCGATGTGGCCAGTGGCGTCGAGTTCGCCCCCGGCCGAAAGGATCCGGCGCGCGTCAGGGCTTTCGTTTTCGCGGCCCGGGCGGCCGCGGCTGAATTTCCCCCGCGACACGCCCTCGCGTCCTGAAACTGCCTTTCGCCCGCCCTCAAAACGCGAAGTAGGCCGAGAGCGGGCTACAGGATCACCGCAATACCGGCGTTGAAATCGACGTGGAACGTGAAGTCGGGAAAACCGAGCAAGGTGTTCACACCCAAAGTCAGGCCGAAGCTTCGGGAGGCTCGCACGAGCAAGCCGGCTCCCGGCCCGAGAAGGATCGGCCCCGCTGTCACCGTGTCGACGCACTTGACCGGCTGCGCGCCGTTGCCGCAGTTGACACCCTTTGGAAATGTGGCGAGATGCCTGATCTGTCCAGCACCCGCAGCCACCGACAGATACGGAGCGAAGGTGTTCTCGCCAAACAACCAGGTCAGTCGCCCGAACGCCGCTAGCGCCCCTTTGGCGGGAGAGCAGACATGGGTCGGACCACACATGCTATTGGAGAGATCCCGCTCCGAGGTCGCGCCCGAAACCACCTGGATCCGCATCTGCAGGGACAAGACGAAGTCAGGACTTACGAAATAGCCAATCTCCGGCAGAGCGTGACCAAGCTGCGAAGACCCAAATCCCGACGTCGCCTTGTCTTGATTGTTGATATCGCCGTTCCCCGAGACCCAGCCGACCCCGGACCCCACGGCCAACCCGAGGAACCACGAGGGCTCCTCCGACGGTGGCCTTCGTTCCGGCTCCTCGGACTCGCCGCTGTCGGCGTTCTTTCGCGTGGCGACGGTTACGTTCCTCAAAGTGATTACCAGGGGGGTACTGGCGGTTCCATGCTTCGCCACCAACTCACCTTCGTCGTTCTCGACACTGACGAAATAGTCCACCTCGTCACCCGAGGTGGCGCTCGCGGGAATCGCACCAGACCAGTTTCCAGGCGAGTACTCTTTCAACGGGATCGAGACGAACTTGGCCTCGCCGTCGGGACGGAACCAGATGGCGACCTTCTTCGCCGCCAGCGAAGCATCGGTCGTGACGCCGATCGGAATGACGCTGCCTTGGGCGGCTGAGTTGATGGCATCGTGCGATAATCCGGGTGTTGCGACGGGGGAGGGCGCCTCGGCGTCGGCTGGTGCGGTGGCCGACGGCGAGGCCTTCTGCTCGCTCCCCGCGCTCTTCGCGGGCGAGCCGGGCGACTCCGGCGCCGTGGTCGCGGCCCTTGCCGCGGCTGCGGTCGCGGTCTTGGCCTCGTTGAACGCGTCTTGAACCTCGGGACTGGATACCCGGGGAGTCGGAGTGATGTCTGGTTCGATGGAGAGCGCCAGTTGGAACTGCTTGATGGCCTGATCCCGTTGCGCCGCGCCGCCCGCCAACAACACGACCCCGAGGTGAAAATGCGTTCGCGCCTTGATGGCGTGATTGTCCAATCCCTGCTTGGCACACAGGTCCAGCGCGCCCTCCAGTGTCTGGCGCGCCACATCGAAGTTCAGGCCATCGTAGTCATCGAGCGCGCTCTTGTTGAGCTTGGTGACCTCCTCGATCGCTGCCGACAACGCTGAATCGTCCTCTACCTGCGCCCAGGCCCGCGGCGCGACCTGAGTACCAAGCGCGATCACCGCGCCCACGACAAAGCGGGCGAACGCGGGAATCCGACGCCGCGTCGGCGCGGACCTTTCCAAATAGGGTTGGAGCATCGGGCGCACTATAGCGCGGTGATCCAGGACGGAAAGGTGGTCTGACGGCGTCCGCCGCTGACCATCGCGGGCGCGCGACGCGTGCCGGAGGGTCGGACCTCTTCCCCGCGCATTAATCACGGACGACGGGTGACCGCCGGGATATAGTCGATCGCCCATGTCGGAAACCTCCGCGGCCGTGGCCGGTCGTTTTGGAATATTTGGCGGCAGATACGTCTCGGAGACCCTGTTGCCGTCGCTCGACGAGTTGGAAGCGGCGTGGATCAGCGCGGTTGCCGATCCGTCTTTTTCCGCCGAGTTGGAGCGGTTGCTGCGCGACTACGTCGGGCGCCCGACGCCGCTTGGTTTCGCTGCGCGACTGTCGGCCGAGGTGGGTCGCGGCAGTCGCATCTATCTGAAGCGCGAGGACTTGTGTCACACGGGCGCCCACAAAATCAACAACTGCTTGGGGCAGCTCTTGCTGGCGCGTCGGATGGGTAAGACCCGAATCATCGCCGAGACCGGGGCCGGTCAGCACGGCGTGGCCACCGCGACGGCGTGCGCCCTTTTCGGGATCCCGTGCGAAATCTACATGGGAGCCGTGGACGTTGAGCGTCAGGCGCTGAACGTTTTTCGGATGAAGTTACTGGGGGCCAAGGTCCATGCGGTGAAGGCCGGGACCGCCACGCTCAAGGACGCAATGAACGAGGCGTTGCGCGATTGGGTCACCAACGTGCGGACCACCCACTACGTGATTGGGTCGGTCGCCGGTCCGCATCCCTATCCGACGATGGTGCGTGATCTACAGGCCGTCATAGGTCGCGAGGCGCGGGCGCAAATTTTGGCCGCCGAAGGGCGTCTGCCAGACGCCTGTGTCGCCTGCGTCGGGGGGGGGTCGAACGCGATGGGTCTGTTTCACGCCTTCGTCCCCGACGGGAACGTGAAATTGTTCGGTGTCGAGGCGGCCGGGGATGGGCTCGACACCTCCCGGCACGCCGCAACCTTGTCGCGCGGCCGCGTTGGGGTCCTGCACGGTGCCCGTTCCTACGTTCTGTGCGACGACGAGGGCCAAATCTTGCCGGCGCATTCCATCTCCGCGGGCCTTGACTACCCTGGCGTGGGGCCCGAACACAGCCAGATGAAAGAGTCCGGGCGAGCGCGCTATCTGGCGGTGACGGATCAGGACGCCTTGGCTGGATTCAAACAGCTCGCGCGTACCGAGGGGATTCTGCCGGCGCTGGAGACGTCGCACGCCATTGCCGCATTGCCCGCCATCGCGGCGGAGTTGCCGGCATCGAGTGTCATCGTGGTCAGCCTGTCGGGGCGTGGCGACAAAGACATGGGAACGATTGCCAGTGCGCTGGGAGTGACGCTGTGATGCCTCCCGGGGATGACTCGTCTCACGCCGCTCCCGTCCCGCCAGCGCGCGCGCCGGAGCCGCGCCTACCTGACAACGGCAACAGACTGGATCGAATCTTTGCGCGGGCGCGCGCGGAAAAACGCGCAGCTTTGGTGTTGTATCTGACGGCACTTGATCCGGATTTCGACACCAGCCGCCGCCTGATCCTGGCCGCCGCCGCCGCCGGGGCCGACATCATCGAAATCGGCGTCCCGTGGAGCGATCCCTCGGCCGACGGTCTGGTCATCCAGGCCGCTATGCAACGAGCCTTGAAGGCGGGCGGTGGTCTGTCACGCGCGCTTGACCTGTGCCGTGCCGTGCGCGCGGAAGACGCCGGCGTCGGTTTGGTCCTATTTGGTTACGCCAACCCCATCATCGTGACCGGCCCCGCGGCGTTCGCCCGCCGAGCGCGCGACGCTGGCGCGGATGCCGTGCTTTGCGTGGATTGGCCCCCGGACGAGGCGGCTGAATTGTTGTCGCCTCTGAACGACGCGGGAGTGGGCTATATCCCCCTGCTGGCGCCCACGTCGACGATGGCACGGGTCCGTTTGGCCAGCGACGCCACGCGGGGTTTTCTGTACTACGTGTCGATGACCGGCATTACGGGAGTCAAGATCGACGATCTGGATGGACCTCGTCGCCACGTCGCCGAGATCCGTGCCGGCAGCCACAACCGTCATCCCATCGTGGTCGGGTTTGGCATCACCACGCCCGCGGACGCGCGGGCCGTCGCCTCCTTCGCGGACGGCGTTGCGGTCGGCAGCGCGGCCGTGCGTATCGTAGAGGAGGCATCGGGCGCGGGGCGCGATCCAGTGCCGCAACTCGCGGCCTTCGTGCGTTCCTTGGCGCAGGCTCTCACCACTTGACGGGTGAGACTCGCCATCGGACGACCGAGCCGCACCGGATCAGCGCGGCTTGCTGACCGATCCGACGCGGGTGCGAATCGCAGTCACGACACCAGCACCCAACACGGTTTCCATGCGGGCCAGTAGTTCAGCGCGCAGGAGAGTGAGCTCGTGCGCCAGGGCCGAGCTGGCGACGCGAATGAAGAGCGTTCCCTCGCGGAACGAGTCTGGTGTGGTGCGCGCGCGCAAGACGTCTCCGGCCGCATCCGCGTAGGCCTGGAACACCCGAAACTCGAGGGCCCGTCCCGTTCCCCCCAGGCGGGACAACAAGCCCGCCATCAAGTCGCCCGTGGTTTCCGGTTCCGGTTGAACCCGGGCTGGCCGCCGCTTCATCACCACCAAGCAGTCACCATGGCAATCACCATAGCAGTCTTGGAGGGCTTTGCGGCGGCCGGGTTCGCGCTGGTTCCGCGCGAGGTTTCACGTTGGTTTCGCCGGAGTATGATGTCCAACATGCCATTTCAAACCATCGTCACGTCGGACGCACCCAAGGCGATAGGACCATACGCTCAGGCAATCGCCGCTCCCGCCCGAGGCAGCATGATTTTCTGTTCAGGCCAGATTCCCCTTGATCCCGTCACCGGCGAGGTCGTGGCCGCGGGCGACATTCGGGGTCAGACCGAACGGGTCATGAGAAACTTATCGGCCGTGTTGGCTGCCGCCGGTGCCTCATTGGGAGCGGTCGTCAAGACGACAATCTACCTCACCGACTTGCAAGAATTTGCCGCGGTCAACGAGGTCTACGGTCGCTATTTCCCCGACCAACCTCCGGCCCGCGCGACCGTACAGGTGGCCGGGCTGCCCCGTGGCGTCGCCGTGGAGATCGATGCGATCGCCGTAGTGACCGCGTGAGCGACCGCCAGCCGGCGCGCGCGTCAGGCTGCCTTGACGACCTTGCCGGAACGCAAACAGCGCGTGCAGACGCGAATGTGCATCGCCGTCCCGTTCATCTTCACGTGAACGCGGCGCAGGTTCGGCCGCTGAATGCTCTTGGTCTTGATGTTCGAATGGCTCACGTTGTTGGCGACCCGACGCTGTTTGCCGCAGACTGTACAAAGGGCTGGCATGACTTCCTCCGAAAGGGCGCCAAGCTCTAGCATCTGCCGATGGGTTTCGCAAGGCATCCCACGGCGTTAGGACCAACAGTCGCGGGTTGGCCGGCCGTGCTGATAGCCGCCGCCGGCATGCTCGCCTGCGGTCGCCACCCGGCACGGCGATCGTCGGCCACCACCGTCGTCGCCGGGACCGTCGCGACTTTGCAGAGCGCGCCCCTGCCGGGCGTGGTGGTTACCCTCACGGGGGATCCCGATGACGGGAGGATTCCGATCGCGACGGCCAAGACCTCGTCGACGGGGACATTTCGCATCGATAAGGTGCCGACCGGTGCCTACCAAATCCACGCGCGGGCGCCGGGTTTTGTCGATGGTATGGCGCGCATCGAGGCCGCGCCCCCTGGCCGGTCGGTCGATCTCAGGCTGACCCCCACTGTTGGGATGTCAGGCCGCGTTCAGGATGAACACGGCGCGCCCGTGCCTCTGGCTCGCGTGCTGGTGTTCGCCGTCGCCGACGCGACGCCATCGCCGATTCACGAGACCCGTGCAGACGAGAAGGGAAGCTTCCACCTTGGCGGCCTGGCCCCGGGCGCGCATCGTCTGTTGATCGAGACGCCGGGTCTGGGAACAGCCAGCGCGGGTCCGGTGCATGCCCCCGATGAAAACGTCATCGTCGTTCTGCCAGGAGTGATCCGGGCGATCGTGGGACGCGTGACCCGCGGTGGCCAACCGATGCGTGGCGCGCGCGTGCTGCTGGGGGGCGAGGTCTTGCCCGAAACGCGGAGCATCGATTCCGATTCCGAGGGACGATTCGCCTTCGCGGGCCTCGGCCCGGGAACCTACGTGCTGCGCGCCGAATCGGGCGGATTCATCACGCCGGTCACGAGACAGACCGTCGCGGAGCGGGCACCTTCGCGCGCGCAGCCGGTCGAGTTGGCCCTTGTCGCGGGGGGCTTTGCCCGCGGCAAAGTGGTGGGAGACGACGGCAGACCCGTGGCGGCGGCATCCGTGCATATTGATCTGGTCCCCGCGACGGGCCTTTGGTCACCGATTGTCGCCCGTGCCGATGGGCAGTGGACGTCGGCGCCGCTCGGTCCGGGAACTTATCAAGTTCGTGCGCGGCACGAGGGCTTCGTGGCGCGACGAACCGCACTGGTGTCGGTTCCGCCGGTCGACGCGGCACAGAACACATCACTGCCGTTCACGACGCTGGAATTGACACGCACGGGAGAGATCACGGGGCGGGTGGTTGATGAACGCGGGGCCCCTCTGGCAGGGGCGACGATCCACGATCGTCTCGCGGAAACGGAAGAGCTTGGGGTGATCTGGGCGCGCCTGCCCCTTGCCGCCGAAGCCGCGGCCCTGTCCGGAGGGTCCATGTTGCCGTCGCTGCTTGGCAAGACGACCTCCCGGCGCGCGACCAGCGACGCCGGGGGGCGCTTCGTGCTCGGGGATGTGCCACCCGGCCGCATCCAGGTCGAGGTTCTCTACCCTTCATCCGTCCCGCTCCGCGGGCGGCCCGTGACGCTGTCACCGGGCGCTCGGCTGGACGTCGGTACGCTGCGAGCGCAAGGCGCGGTTCAACTGTTGGGGAAGGTCCTGGACGTTGATGGTCAACCGGTCCCTGGCGCTCGGATCACCGTGGTCGGGCCGGGCACTTCATTCGACGGCGGCAAAGACCTTTACGCGATCACCGGCGCGGACGGCATGTTCTCGTTGCCGCTTCCCGTGGGAGAGCACCGCCTCACTGCCTCTGCCCTTTTCCGTGGTGACGCCACTGCCACCGTGCGCCTGACTGGGGTCGCCGTCGAAGCGCCCCTCATACTGCGTCTCGCTCGGGCCGACGATTCGGGGCGACTGCGAGGTCCATGAACGTATTACGGGCGCCGCGGTCAGGGGCCGCGTACGCGCGCGCGCCGAAGTCCCGCCCACAGGGTCAAGGCGATCGCAGCGGAGGCGATCCCCGCCCATAGCGATGAACGTCCGATTCCCGCCGAGGCCTCCGGGGACGGTGGGGAAGCCAGAGCGCACCCGCTGCTGTTTCCGACGGAAGAACATTCCATCGGATCGGGTCGGCCGATGGGATACGAGTCGCAGACGGCCTGCTGATCGTCGGGCTCCAGGGTGCGTTTGGACGTGTCTCCGGGATCCGCCGAGGCAAACATCGTCGTTGCGCGAATCGAATCGGACAAAGTCGGATCACTGCAATCGGGCACTGGATTGCCGTTGTTGTCCACCGGTCGGGGGTGTTTGGCGTCGAACATATAACAGGTGTGGTCAAGGCCGATGAAGTGGCCCATCTCATGCGTCAGAGCATTTTGCAGATCTTGCTTGATTCCGGAATCGGGGGTCGTCACCAGATCGCCCCAGGTCCACTTGAGCGCGTTCACTTCGATGTCGGCGTCGAAAATCTCGCCGGATTTCGTGCCGGCGAATACGGATGTGATAGCCAGCGCATAGGCATCTTTGCAGTTAGCGGGATCCTTGATGGGATCGGGACACCAGGCGTCGCCGCGAAACACCAGGATATTTTGGTGGTCGTATTTCGCGACGGGGGCGGGGACATCCAACGATTGCATCGTCACCTGCAGATCCAGATCCGTGCAGGACCCGAGCGCATCGCTGCCCTTGCTCCAGGCCAGGGCGGCCTGCGTGGCGGCGTTTGCGATCTGGCCCTCGTCCAGCCCGGCCAGGCCCTGCGGATATCCGGTGATCGGCAGGTCCCGCATTCGCCACCCGTAGGGACAACCGTCTGTGCTTCGGTAGCGCACGTAGGCCGACGCCGGCGCTGCCGGCGTCACGAGCACCGTCAGCAATCCCAGAGAAACAACAACGAGGCCTCGTGAGGAACCTTGTTCTCGGTGCTGGCGGGCACTCGATGTGGTCACGGACGAGCCGTCCCGAGCAGCCGCTGGATCTCGGCGCGGACGTCATCGAGCCGGAGCTCCCGGGTGGTGGTCGTCGCGGGCAAAGCTTCGGAGGGTGCCACCTGGGAAGGCGCCAGGCGGGGGGACGGCGACGCGTTCCCGTGTCCTGGGGAAGGCGGAACAGCGGGCGAGGGGAGTGGATGGTCAGCGGGAGGACGCACCAGTTTCGCCTGGCGCAAGTCGGGCGGAGCAACCAGCCAGTTTCGCGACACGCTCTCGTACCTGACGGGCCGCTTACCCTGCGTCATGCCCACCACCTGAGCGCGATTCGCCGGGCCGCGCAGAAAGACCAAGGAACGCTCACCCGCGACGAAGGATCCCATTCCGGTGACGGTCATGGTGATGTCGCCGACCGTGCCTCCCGCCTGAACGATCGTCAAATGCTGGGGTGGCACGGGCGTGCCGGCCGGTGCCTTCCAGTTCTCGATCACCGTCAGGTCGATCGTGGAATAGATCCGTTCATGGCGCTCGTCCCAGGCGGTGTGAACCGACGCCACCTCGACCACGGCAATGTGATCCGCCTCCTGGACCAGCGTCGGCAGATCGAGCGCCATGATAATCGACGCGCGCGCACCGTGCGGGCGCAAACTCAAAAACCACACGGCCAGGCCGATGGCCATCCACGTGGAGCAGACGCTCCGCGCGAACCGCGCGAGCCTTCGTCGGGGGGCGGGACTCATCGGTACATCAAGTGTACTTCATGCCGTTCCGCCTGGCATCGTCCAGGATGGACGCCACGGACGCCTCAGGCCGCCGTCGAGGTGGCGCCCACCGGGGGCGCGGTCGCGGGGGGCACCCCTGGTCCACGCGCGGCGCCCAGCGCGGCGGTCCTGACCGTGAAAGAGCCGGTCGCTGGTCCCGGCAGGACCGGTCCCGCCTGCGCCTTCTCACGAGCCAGCTCCATGAATCGGACCTGGCTACGCAGGGGCGGTCGTCCATCCGTGCGGACTCGCTCGTAGCTGCCGTCGGGCAACAGACGGCGCGCTTTGACGTTGTCTCCCAGGGAAAGGGCCAATATCTCGTCTATCACTCTGTCGCGGAGCGTTACGTCGTCGATGGGAAACATAACTTCGACCCTGCGCAGGAAGTTGCGGGGCATCCAGTCCGCCGACGAAAGAAAGACCTCCTTCTTGCCCCCCGCCTCGAAATAGAAGATGCGGGCGTGCTCCAGGAAGCGATCCACGATACTCAACACGCGGATATTCTCGCTCGTGCCCGGTACCCCCGGACGCAAACAGCAAATGCCGCGAACGATGAGGTCGATGGACACGCCGGCCTGCGACGCGCGGTAGAGCGCCTTGATCACCGCGGCGTCCACGAGGGAGTTCATCTTGGCGACGATCTTCCCGCGGGGGCCAAGACCGGTCTCGCGCTCGATCAACGCCAAAATCCTTTCGTGCAGTCCAAGCGGCGCCACGTCGAAGCGTTTCCACGACGGCGGCGACGAGTATCCCGTAAGTAGATTGAACAGAGCGCCGGCGTCGTCCGCGAATGTATCGCGCGCGGTGAAGTACGAGACGTCGCCATAGACCCGCGCCGTGCTGGGGTTGTAGTTCCCCGTCGACAGGTGAACGTAGCGCTTGATGTGTCCCCCTTCGCGGCGCACCACCAGTGCCACTTTAGAGTGGGTCTTGAGCCCGATCAGGCCATACACGACGTGCACGCCCGCATCTTCCAGTGTCCGCGCCCACTGAATGTTGGGAGCCTCATCGAAGCGGGCTTTCAACTCGACGACGGCCGTGACTTGCTTGCCGTTTTCCGCGGCACGAATCAATGCCCGCACGATCGGCGAATCGGCGCTGGTTCGGTACAGCGTCTGCTTGATCGCCAGCACGTTGGGATCCGCCGCCGCCTCCGAGATGAATTCCACCACATCTTCGAATGACTCGTAAGGGTGCTGGAGCAGAATGTCCTTCTGGGCGATGACCTGAAAGATGTCGTCGTATTCCTGCAGGGGGGGAACGATCTGCGGGGAAAACGGCTCGTCCCTCCATTCACGCAAATCATCCCGGGCCGCTATGGAGCCGAGATCCGCCAGGTGCAGCGGCCCGTTCACCAGGTAGATGTCGTCCTGTTCCAGGCGCAGCGCCGTCCGCAAGAAACCGACGACATCGGAGGGAGTCTCGTGCGCGATCTCCAGCCGCACGGCGCTGCCGCGTTCGCGACGGCGTAACTCTTTCTGTATGGTTTTCAGCAGATCGTCCGCCTCGTCTTCGTCGATGCTGAGGTCGAAGTTGCGGGTGACGCGGAACGGATCGCAACGGATCACGCGAAAGCCCGGGAACAGATCGCCAACGTGCATCGAGATGATGTCCTCGAGCAAGATGAAGGAGAACCTGGTTGTCGCGGCGGTGGTCCCGTCCGGGGCGGCCACCCCATTGGCGGTCCCCGCCGCCGGAAGGGGTGCCCCCGGCAATTCAAACAACCGCGGCAGCACCGATGGCACTTGAACCACCGCTATAATATTCTGTCTTGGCGATAGTTTACCCTTCTCTTTGTGAAGCGAAATCGCCAGATTTAGGCTGCGGTTGCGCAGAATCGGGAAGGGATGGCCCGGGTCCACCGCGAGCGGTGTCAGCACCGGCCAGACCTCGCGCGAGAACGTCGACAATATCAGCGCGCGCTCGTCCGGGGTCAGGTTGGCGGGGCGCTGCAAGCGGACGCCCGCGAGGTTGGCGAGTCCGGGACTGACCTCGTCCCGCCAGACGCGGTACTGCTCGGCCACCATCGCGTGCGCGCGCGTGCTGATGGCGGCCAGTTGCTCCGCGGCGGTCAGCCCGTCCGGGGGCGTCTCTGCCACGTTGCCCGAGAGTTGCTGCTTGAGGCCCGCCACGCGAACCATGAAGAACTCGTCCAGATTTGACGCGACGATGGTCAGGAACTTTAGGCGCTCGACCAAGGGAACGCCGGGATCGCGGGCCTCGTCCAGCACGCGGCTGTTGAACTCCAGCCAGGAAAGCTCGCGGTTCAGAAAGAGGCGCGCATTCGCTTGATCGGCGGCGGCGGGGCGAGTCGAGACCGGCTTTCGTGTGCGTCGAGCCATTTGGCGCGGAGCTTATCGATCAGCCGGGGTACGCGCGAATACAACGGGGGCCGTCACCAAATTGTCACGTGAACGGCGGTTCAGTGTGCCTCGGACAGGAATCCGGCGCGTCGCTCCGATCCCTCGAACGATGCTCCCAGGATTCTGCGGTCTCGACGGTGGCCGTGCGCGCGAAGACGCGCTCCGCCGAGGATCTCTTCGACCAAGTGACCGAAGGACAAACCCGCCCCCTCGGCGATGCGCGGCAGCAGGCTGTGCGGTGTCAGCCCGGGCAACGTGTTGACCTCCAAGATAACCTCGTTTCCTCGTTCGCTCACAATCAGGTCGACGCGGGTCGCGCCGTCGCAACCCAGCGCCTCGTGGGCCATAGTCGCGAGCCGCAGCGCCGACCGGTAGCGCTCGGGGGACAGGCGCGCCGGCAGGTGATAGTCCGACCGGCCCGGCGTTATCTTACTGTGGAAATCGTACAGGCCGCGCCGGGGAAGGATTTCGACGGCGCCAAGGGCCTTTCCGTCCAGAACCCCAACCGAGATCTCCTTGCCCTCGATGAAACGCTCCACCAAGACCTCGTCGTCGAAGCGCAGAGCCTCCCCAACGGCCGATTCCAGTTCGATCTCATCTCGTGCCAGCGTGACCCCCAGGGATGATCCCTCGCCCGCGGGTTTGACGACCACCGGGAACCCAAAAGACCCGTGGGTCGCGACGACGGTCCCCGCGCCCGCGCCGTCGCCGTCATCCCCCACGTCGGATCGACCCGTCGCTGCATCGATCACGTACCCGGGCGCGGTCGGCAGGTTGTGCCAGCGAAAGATCTCCTTCGCCTTGGCCTTGTTCATCGCCAGGCCCGAAGCCAGCACGCCCGATCCGGTGTAGGGGATTCCGAGCAGTTCGAGCAACCCCTGGATGCATCCGTCTTCGCCGTAACGGCCGTGCAAAGCCAAGAACGCCACATCGATACGAGCCTGCCGCAGGAGCAGATCGACGTCGCGGTCGACGAAAATCGGGCACGCGTGGTATCCCCGTTCCAGCAGCGCACCCAGGATCGCCTCGCCCGAACGCAGTGAGACGTCCCGTTCAGCCGACAACCCACCGAGCAGGACACCAATCTTACGGCTGTTCATCATCAACCAACGGGTAACGCCCGGTTCCCCGCCCGTCAAAATTTTATGGTAAAGACGGGCGCCATGACTTTTACAGAGGCGGCGCTGGAGATTCTGAAGCGCGAGGGAAAGCCTCTGCATTTCAAGGAGCTGACCGAACGTGCGATGACGAAGAAGCTGTTGACCTTCGTCGGACGCACGCCGGAAGTGACCATGCAGACCCAGCTGACGGCCGCCGTTAAGAAGGCGCCGGGCAATCCCTTTGTGCGCGTGAAGCCTGGCGTATTCGGGTTGCTTCGCTATCCCGAGATGCCGGCCGAGGAGCGTGGGCGAGACATCTCGCCGGACGGCGAGGCGGCTTCTAGGCAGGGTCCAAGGTCTGAAAAGGCAGAGAAGGACGACAAACGGCGGGCACCCGAAAAACGTGCGGCGGACGACACCGCCACGACGGATGAGCGCGGGCGTCGCCGACGTCGGCGCGGGGGCAGGGGGCGGGAGGCGGTGGTGGCCAAGGATGGCCAGTCGGCCGCACCCCGCGCGGCGGACGGGGAGAGCGAGTCCGAGGCGCGCCGAAGTGCGCGTGAGGGTATCGAAAAGCCATCCGAGGATTCGGATGATGAACCATCCACCGGCGGGCTCTCGCCCGAAGCGCGGGCGGCCGCGCTGGCGGAGACCGGCGTCTTGGAGGGAGACGACGACGATATGACGTCCGCGGACGAAGACGCAGACGATCTCAGCATGGCGGGCGCACACGAGAATGCTTCGACCGTTACCGTCCATGTGGCCGCGCCACGATCCGGCGAGGTCGGCACCGACGATGGTGGTGACGCAGGAGACGCCGACGCCTTCGCTTCACCCGAGTCAGTAGAGGGCCCGAGATCAGCCGACGACGAGGATCCCAACCGCCGCCGCCGCCGCCGCCGCCGTCGTCGCCGTGGAGCAGGCGGCGCCGAAGGTGAGTTCGGGGCCGGCACTGAAGGACAAGAACCCTCGCGTGCCAGCGAGGCAAGCGGCGAGTCGCCGGTGGCGGGGTCATCCGAGGGGGCCGCGCAGACGTCGGCGGGACAGGGTGGAACCTCCGCTCCGGCCGGCGCCGCTGAGCCCTCCTCACAAAATGAACCAAGCAACGCTCCGGGGCAGGCCGCTCGAAAGATCATGGCCCCCGTGGACGCGGCCATCGAGATTCTTCGCGGTCAGCCCCCCGGTCGAGGTGTTCATGTGCGCCAGATCGCCGACAGCGCAATTCGGCGGCGACTGATTCACGGCGAGCCGAACGAGGCCTGGCGCGTGATCCGCACGTCGCTCGCGGCCGAGCCCAAGGATCGCCTTCGCAATGGAATGCGACCACGCGTGCGCTCCGCCGGCAGCGGCCTTTATGCCTTGGCTCGACGGACTCCCGACGCCGATCTGGAAAAAGCGGAACAGGTATTTGGAGAGGCGCGGCGGGCACTACGCGAACGAACCACGGCCGCGCTCGAAAAACGTGTCGCCGAGTTGCCCGCTGGCGCGTTCGAGGCGCTCGCGCGGGTGCTTCTGCAACGGGAGGGGTTCGGGCCCACGACATTCGTGAAGCGCGTGGAAGGAACCATTTACGTCGAGGCTCTGCGCGGGCGTGGGTCTCGCCCCTCGAAGTGCCTGATCGCGTTGCGGCCAGGCGCCAGCGCCGCCGGTCGTCGCGCCATTGGCGAGCTTCGCGCCGGCGTGCGTGCGCGTGGACAGGACGAAGGCCTGTTGATGTTGGGTGGACGCCTGGCGGAGGATGCCATCTCGGAATGGAAGCAGCCTGGCTGTCCCTTGGAGATCGCTGACGGCGCAGCCCTGGCGGAGACCTGTGCGCGCCACGGTGTGGGCGTGCTGTCGGCGACGGTGAGCGTCGACTTCGTGGACGCGGACTTTTTCGCCGACATGACGGAGGGCTGACCCTATCAACGCGGTGGGTGTTTGGCATTGGCTCGGCCGGGTCCCGTTCGCCCGTGCTGCGGCGTTGCAGGAAAAGCTGCGGTCCGAGATTCGTGACGACCGCGCGCCCGAGACGTTGTTGCTTTTGGAGCACGATGCCGTGGTTACTCTGGGAAGAAGCGCCCGACCGGAGAACGTGCTTCAGTCCGAGTCGGCATTGGCGGCGCGGGGAATTGGCCTTCATCGCGCGTCACGCGGAGGCGATGTGACGTTCCACGGCCCTGGCCAACTGGTCGGCTATCCCATCGTTCGGCTGCGCAACGGCGTTCGCGCGCACGTCGAGGGGATGGCGTTCGCTTTGCGCGCGGTCCTGGCCGAGCTGGGCGTGATGGCCCGCTACAAAAGAGAGGCTCCTGGTTTGTGGGTCGACGCGCCGGCCGGCGAAGAGAAGATTTGCGCCTTTGGCGTCAACGTTCATCACCGGATTACGATGCACGGATTCGCGTTGAACTTGGACCCCAACCTGGACGCGTTCGGTCTGATTGTCCCCTGCGGCTTGCCGGGCTGCCGGGCGACTTCGGTGCGCGCGCTACGAGGCTCCTCGCCGACGCCCGGCGAGCTGTCCGCGCGTGTTGCGGATGCCCTGGGCGCGCATCTGGGCATTGCCTTCGGGGTTCGTGCCGCGCTTCCAGATTGCATTACCTGACCGGCCCACTAGAATGTCGACTGCGTGAAGGGCAAGAGCCGGCCGCGAATCATCGTTGTCTACAATCGAGACTTCGAGGGCGCGGAGGCCGATCCTGAGAACAAGGCCCGCGAGGACGTCCGCAATGTGGCGGACCACCTCGTGGACGTTCTCGGCGAGCGTGGTTTTGCGGTGACGCCGCTTGGCGTAGACGACGACGTGGCGGCGACGTTGGCGGACATCAGAAGACTCGCTCCGGACGCCGTCTTCAACCTCTGTGAGTCCATCTGCGGCGACAGCCGTTTCGAGCCTTTGTTGCCCCTGCTGATGGAAAAGGAAGGCATCGCCTTTACCGGGTCCGGATCGTTCGCGCTATCGCTAGCGCTTCACAAGCACAAGGCCAAGGAGATCTTGCGAGCCCGGCAGGTTCCGACGCCGCGGGCGGTCCTGATATCCGACCCAGGAAGTACAAAGGTGTCACCAAAGGACTTGTCGATGACCGTGTCGTTTCCCGCCATAGTGAAGCCGTCCCGAGAGGACGCCTCGGTCGGTATCTACAGCGAGTCGGTCGTCGCGGACAGTGCCGCGCTTGGGGCCCGCGTGGCGCATGTCATCGCCCAGTATCATCAGCCGGCACTGGTCGAGGAGTACATAGAAGGGCGCGAGATCTACGTTTCCCTGCTCGGTCGCAAGGATGCGCCGCCCGAAGTCCTCCCGTTCTTCGAGATCGATTTCTCCGGGTTGCCGGCCGATCGGCCGCGCATCGTGTCGTTCGAAGGCAAATGGGTCGAAAGCTCGGTGGAATACGCTGGCACCAAGCCCATTCCGTGCGACTTGCCGGCCGCTTTGCGGGAACGCGTCGCGGCCGCCGCCCGCGGGGCGTTCGAGGCCCTGGAATTGCGCGACTACGGCCGCGTTGACATTCGCCTGGACGCGGCCGGAACGCCGTACGTCATCGACGTGAATCCGAATTGCGATCTGTCGCACTTGGCGGGCGGCTTCGCGCGGGCGGCGCGAGCGGCCGGGCTCACGTATGATGAAGTGGTCCTGCGAATCCTGGACCTCGCTCTGTCAAGGCGCCTGCATGCGGATACGATCCCTCTTGCCGCCCGATCGCGCCGCCGTCCCGTTCACGCTGGGCCCGCCCACGCCAGTGGGGATATTGCGCGGCCTCGCACGGCTCGACGTGTCGCCCGGCCGAGTTGAGCGCGGACGCTCGCCGATCCGGGTCGCGAACCGCCTGCCGACCCGCGCGCGGTGGGTGGCGCCCGGGGCACAGGGGCCCATGAAATCCACGACTCGCAAACACTGCGGCATGGTTGATGTGATTCGCTTTGGAATCGTGGTGGCGGCGTGGGGGATTGGATTGGCGGCGGGTTCCTGCCGCCCTACAGGAACGGTCCCAACGCCACCGCGAGTCGCCCTGGGCAGCATTGAAGTGCGCGAGGCCTCTGGGGAGGCAACCGGTCCGGCGGCGGCTCTCGATGCTGATAGGATCGCCAGCGTCACCCGGGGCGTGCTCCTGGCGTCGGGACTTGTCGACCAAAAAAGCGCCGACGCTGCTCCATCAGCCGGCGGCGTGGTGCGGGTCAGGTTGACGGCTGGCGTGGAGTTCACGGAGGTCGCAAGAAAGGGAGTCGCGCGAGTCGGGGTGAGGGTACGCCTAGATACGCGACCCTCGGATGCTCCTGGCGCTATCGACGAAGACCTGTCAGCTGGAGGCGAGCGGATCTACGATGTCGGGTCGGAAAAGGATCGCCGGCGTCTCGGCCAGGAATTGGCCGAGCGTGCTCTCACCGACTTACTGGCGGGATTCGTGGGGCGCGCCCGCCTGCGCACCGCGCCGCCAGCCGAAGTTCACGCCGCAATCGCGGGAGACGGGGGAACGCTTGCCTTGCGCCAGGAGGCGATTCGGGTGGCGGGAGTCCGCGGAATGCGGGAGGAGGGACCCGCGCTGCTGCTCCTGCTGCAGAATGACAACGAGGGCTTACGAGATGCTGCCCTCGGGGCCCTCATCGCCCTTCGTGACCAGCGGGCCGTGCCGGCGTTGACCCGAAACCGATCGCTGCGTGACCGCCACGAGATGAGGAAAATCCTCGATGCCATTGCCATCCTGGGTGGCGACGAGGCGCGGGACTACCTGAGCTTCGTGGCGGAAAGCCACGACGACGAGGAGATTCGACAGTTGGCCGCCGAGGCGAGGCGGCGCTTGGAGCGCCACCGGGACCATTGACTCCGCGATGCGACTCCGCCACGCGGGTGAGCGGCGGCGGTTTTTTGGACGTCGAAGCGCGGTAAACCGGGCTGAGCCAGCCCCGCCGTGGGCCTGGCGCCCTCGACGAGATTGCCAACATCTTATCTCTGTTTGTCATTGCGATGTTCTTTCAGTAAGATACAAGACATGAGCCCAGCCAATTTTGTTGGCAGTTTGGCTGGATCTGGAGATCGGTTCGATGTCCCCGGCGCCCAGCCGAGTGGAGTAATCGGACCCTTGATTGGCAGCCGGTACCGCCTGGGGATGAGGATTGGGGCAGGCGGCGAGGGCGACACCTTTCGCGCGGTTGATGTGACGACCGGAGACGCCCGGGCTTTGAAGATCTTTCGCGCCATGGCGCCCGAATCCGTCTCGCGGGTGCAAGCAGAGTTTCGACGACTGATCGGGATCGACCATCCGGGGGTTGTGCGCGCGTTCGACATCGGCCGCCACGATGGTCGGCTTTTCCTGGTGACCGAGCTCGTCACCGGCGAATCCATCGCGTCGATTGCCGCCATTGCGGACGACGGCCGCCGTCGATTGCGATTCGGAAAGGCGGCGCGCGAGGTGGCCGACGCGCTTGCCTACTTGCACGGACGGGGAATCGTTCACGGTGACGTCTCGCCGGAAAACGTGAGAATCGCCGATGACGGCCGCGCGGTGCTGATAGACCTTGGCGCATCGGGCCTGACTTCGACAGGTGGAGCGGTGGGAACCTTGGGCTTCGCTGCCCCCGAAGCCCTGGTCGGGCACGTCACCCCGGCAAGCGATCTGTTCGGTCTCGGGGCCACCTTGTTCTTGGCCTGGACGGCATCTGGACCCTTCGGCGGCGGGACGGATGCCGTGGTCCGAATGTTGGCGGGGCCGGCACCCCGGCTGTCCTCTGTCCGCCCTGGCCTTCCAGCGGATTGGGACGCTCTCATCGCCCGATTGTTGGAACCGGAACCCGAGCAGCGTTGGGGCTCCGCGCGCGTTGTCCTGCGTGAAATCGCGCGCCTCTGCGAAGGCGCGGCTCCCCCAGAAACGGAATTGCTGCCGCCGTATCCGGCGGGAGATCCCTTGGCGGGAATCGTCGTCGGCCGAGTCGCGGAGCGCGCGTTGCTGAAGCGCGAGCTCGATCGCCTCGCCGACGGCGTTGTGTCTTGCGCGGCCATTGCCCTGATCGGCGCCCCGGGTTCGGGCCGACATACATTGATCGATGTCGCCCTGCGGGATCTCGCGATCTCGCAGGTCGCGGAATCCGAACCGCGGGTGTCGGTGTTTCGCGGCTCATATCCCGCCCTGGTGGACTGGTTGGGTTTGTCCATCGAGTCGGATGTGGCGATCCTGGAGGACGATCCCTTGCGGGGGCGACAGAGAGCTTTTTCCAGGGTTGTCTCGGGCCTCGAGAAGCGGGCCGCGGAGAATCCGCTGGTCGTGGCATTGGCCGGTGGCGCCGAAGAGGGCGTGTTTGCGTCGTTCGCAGCGGGAGCGTCCGGTTCGGGTCGATGGCTGATCCTGATCGCCGCAACCGCGCCTTTGGATCGTGTCGCCGCGCAAGACGTGACGTTGCCGCCGCTTGGTCGGGATGACGTCCAAGTGTTGCTGGCGCGGGCGACGGGAGACGATCCGTCCGAAGCGACCGTCGCCCGGGTTGTCGCCGCCGGCGCGGGCCACGCCGCGACCATCGCCATCCTGGCCCGCCAGGCGGTCGAGGCCACCCGTCGTGGCCAGGCGAACCAGTTCAGACCGGGACACGACGCCGCGCTCGACCAACTGCTCACTCATTCCTTCGCCGCGTTGCCCGGCCACGTCCGTCGGTATTTGGCCACGGTTGCTCTGGACCTGGACGATAGTTCGCAGCGCGGCAACGGCGACGGCGACCACGGCAAGGACTTACGCGTCGAGCGGATCCGCCAGGGGAGGCCGGACGCCGAGGATGTCGCGCGCGCCGCTGGTTGGCTGGTCGAGCAATCCGGCCGACCTCGTCTTCCGAGCCCAGCTCACGATGCCGTGCTTCGACGCGCCCTTGGAACACCCGATCTCCAAGACGTCGCACGCGTGACGATGGAATTGCCGAGCCGGCCCCAGGCGCAGGTTAGGGGGATGTGCCTGGAGGCGCTTGGCGAGCGCGAGCAGGCCGCGCTGGCCTTTCGTTCGGCGGCCGAGGATGCGCTCGTCAAAGGCCCCAGGCACGCGCCTGAGGACGCCGCTAGGTGGTTCGAGGAGGCGGCTCGACTCGATTCGTCGAGCCTGAACGTGGACCAGATTATCTTCCTGGCGACGTCCATGGCCTGGCATGGTCGGGGCGAGGGCGCCTTGTCGGTGCTGGACGGGGCCCTTATTTCGAAGGAAGCATCGCGACCGGGCGCCGCCGATCGTTTGAAACTGGTGGAACGCAAGGCCTGGTTGCTCGGTCGGGCCGGAGACCTGGGGGACGCCCGACAACTCCTGGTAGACGCGCTCGCGTGCGTCCCCGCTGACGTGCCCCCGGAGGTGGTCGAATTGCCGCGCGCCCGGTTGGCGCGGGTGCTGGTGTCGATGGGCTGCTTCGCCGAGGCGGTGGATGCCGCGACGCCCCCTCCGACTGGTCCCGTCGCGGCGGCGCTGGCCATCGAATCCGCCCTCCTGGCCCATGCCTACGGGGGAGACCTTGAGGCGGCACGCCGGCTATACGACCTTCGCGGAGCGCGAAGCTTGCCACCGGCGCGAGCGTCATACATCGCCGCCCTCTTCGATCACTTGGCCGGCGATCTGCAGCCGGCCCTGGACGGTTATCGGCGGGCGCTGCCCGAGGCCGAATCCTCGGGCGACATCCACACTCTGGCCGCGATCGCGTTGAACATGGGCGCCCTCGCGGCCGAGGCGGGCCGCCACGAGGAGGCTCTCGCGATGCAGGATCGCGCGATTCGCGAACTTGGTCGTCTGGGCGCCACCACGGAGCTGGGCGTGGCCCTTTTCAACGCCGGGATGTTGCTGATCGAGATCGGAGATCTGGCCGGAGCCCGTCGTATCGTGGCGCGCGTACGACCGGGCGGATCGGGGCGATCCACGATGTCACCCGATTCCGTGACTTACCTGGAAGCGGAGCTCGCGCTGCGAGACGGAGACGAAACGCGTGCCCTGGACCTTTTCACCCAGGCGGGGGCCGGAAAGGTCGCAGGCCTTGATGGGTTGGTGGGTCTGGCCGCGCGGATTGCGCGCGCGGAACTGCTGGCGCGCGGCCAGCGGGTGGCCGAAGCGAACGCGATCCTGGACGGGTTGGATGCCGCGGACGGGAACCCACGCACGACGTCCGACTTGCGTCTCGCGCGGGCGAAGGTGTTGCTGGCGGGTCCTATCGTCGACGTCGAGGTGGCGCTCCGGATGGCCACGGATGTGGACCGAGATGCCCAAATGGCCGATCGAGAAGGACGGCGACCGCGGGCGTGGCGCGGAAGACTCACGGCCGCGCGCCTGTTTCACCGCGCCGGCCGAACCGCTCAGGCATCAGTGAGTGTCACCGCCGCCAGACGGCTCTTCGAGGAGATTCGCATGTCCACGCCCATCGACCATCAAGCCGGTCTCGAGCAGGACCCGGACGCACGCTTCCTGGCCGATCTTTCCCGTCTAACGGAGCCCGACGCAAACGGGTCCGCCGGGTTGCGGGCGGTGCGCGCCTCCCGTTCAGAGGATCGCCTGCGCCGCCTGCTTCGCATCAACAAACGCCTGAACAGCGAGCTGCGTTTGCCACGACTGCTGGAACTGATCATGGACACCGTCATCGAGCTGACCGAGGCCGAGCGCGGGTTCATCCTGCTCGAAGACGAAAAGCAGGAGCTGACGGTCAAGGTCGCCCGCAACATCGACCAACAGACACTGCAAACTGGTGCCTTCGAGCTTTCCCGATCGATTGCGCAACGAGCCGCCACTGGGGGCACGCCCATCATCACGATAGACGCGGCGGGCGATCCGCGTTTCCGCGAGGCGCTCTCGGTGTCGGACCTTCACTTGAGATCGGTCCTCGCGGTGCCGCTGCAGGTCAAGGGCCGCGCCGTGGGAACGCTTTACGTCGACAACCGCCTGCGCAAGGGAGCCTTCGGTGACGACGATGTGCAACTGGTGCTCGACTTCGCCGAGCAGGCTGGGATCGCAATCGAAAACGCGCGCCTCTTGGCCGAGCTTCGCCGCCGCGAACGCCAGATCGAGGTTCTGAACCGCCGCCTGCAGGGCGAGTTGGCGGTGCGTCGCGAGGAGGTGGTCGGCTTGAAGCAAGAGCTGCGCGAGAACCGCGAGGCCTTGGCCATTCGGTATGACTACCGCAACATCATCGGTCGAACCCCGCGCATGTTGGAGTTGTTTCGGCTTCTGGACCGCCTGACGGACACCGTGTTGCCGGTGGTCATCCAGGGCGAAAGTGGAACCGGCAAGGAGTTGGTGGCGCGGGCTCTTCACTTCAATGGACCGCGCCGGGATAGGCCTTTTGTCTCGGAAAACTGCGCTGCCATTCCCGAGACGTTGCTCGAATCGACGCTGTTCGGGGCGGTTCGCGGGGCGTACACGGGTGCTGATCACGACACCCGCGGGCTATTCGAGGTGGCGGACGGTGGAACGTTGTTCCTGGACGAGGTGGGCGAGATGTCGCCCGGCATGCAAGGGAAACTGCTGCGCATCTTGCAAACCGGCGAGCTCCGGCGGGTGGGCAGCGAACGCATGCGCAAGGTCGACGTGCGTGTGATCGCGGCGACGAATCGGGATCTCGGCCGCATGGTCGAGGAGGGTCGCTTTCGACAGGACCTGTTCTTCCGCCTTTCGGTCGCCCCCATCGCCTTGCCTCCTTTGCGGGATCGTCGCGAGGACATTCCGGCAATCGTCGAGCACATTCTCGGCAAGATCTCGGCGACCACCAAGACCACCGCGGTTCCCAAACGTGTGACCCCCGCCGCGATGTCTCGCCTCGGCGCCTATCGGTGGCCGGGCAACGTGCGCGAGCTGGAGAACGAGCTGATGCGCGCGGCGGCGCTGTCCGATGAACACATCGACGTCGGGGATCTGTCGCAGCAAGTGGCCGGTGATGCCGAGACCGCGTTCACCACTCTGGAGAACCCCGACAGCCTGACCTTGCGCCCCCGCGTCGAACGCCTCGAGCGCGCATTGTTACGCGAGGCATTGTCTCGTTCGGGGGGCAATCAGACCCGCGCCGCCGTGGCGCTCGGCCTGTCGAGGTTTGGGCTACAGAAGAAGCTTCATCGTTATCAGATGGGGTGAAAATCAAAACTGGATGGGGTGTGAATCAAAACGTGGTTGTCGAAAACGCCAACATGGTTGCCGCCAAGGCGGGAAAACGGCCCCTGCTAGGCCGTCAGAGCCCAGGGCGTGGATCTTGCTTTCCCCTTGTGGAAGTCGTGTGCGGAGAAATCGCCCCAGGACAGCAGGATGCCTAGACCGTTAAAGCTAAGCGGATTCGCGCTATTCGGCCGGATCGGGCGTGTCGCCGCGTGCTGTATCGCGGCGGCGGTCGTGTGGGCGTGCGGGCCCGTATACATTCCCGTTCCGCCGCCAGCCCAGACGGCGTTCACGCAGGACACGGTGAACCCAGACATGTGGATCGCCGCGGGAGGGCCAGAGCCGCGCGCCGCCAACGGCCTATATTACATTTTCGATCAGCAGCGAAACGCCGGGGTAATCGCGCGCGCGGCGCAGGACGGCAGTTACCAGGCGCTACCGATGCCGGGCACCGCGGGGGATCATGTTTTCGTCAGTTACAAAGACACGGGGGGCAGGGATTCCGCGACAGCGTGTCTAATCCTCGGCGAACAACGTCCCTCAGCGGCCCTCTGTCCATAGCGCGACAATCAAGCCGTTGTAATCGCCATGGCGGCGTAGATCCACCTGTTCGCCAATCCAGATATCCAACGATTCTGGCGGCTCGGTCGTAGCGGAGACTATCTACCCACAAGACCCGGGAATCAGACTGTCATTCCGAGGAGTCGGGACTCTTGTTTTCGTCCGGTGCCTCGGAGCGTCCGACGGCCGGCAGGCGACGAACCTCGTCCCGGGCCCGGCGCCACGCCGCTTGGATAATCCACGAAATCGATCGGTCCTGTCTGATCGCTTCCTTCTGGGTCTCCGCCAGCATGGGAGCGTTGAAATACAGCGTGACTTTCTTCTTGGTCGAGGCCGGCACGACGCCTCGAACATCTTTCGGAGACTCGGACACAGGTCGAGATCCTTACCTACGGAGAAACGGCCGCGTTCAAGGGGAAGTAGACCGTCAATCCCAAACTGGCCATCAAGTGAGATGTCCAGGTCAGATCGCCGTTGTCCGCGAACATATCGCCGTTGACGTCGCGACCCGCTGGATTGTCCTTGATCAAAAGATCACGTACCTCGACGTTCAGAGCCAAAAAGTTGTTGAAGAAACTGTGAAATCCCGCCCCAAAAGTGCCACCCACCTTCATTCCGCTGACCAGACACTGGGGAACGGCGTTCGCGGTGGTGTGGTTGTCCTTGCAAGTGGGCGCCGAGTTCCCAGCCTGCGCGGCCAAGGTCACGCCGGCAGCGCCGGCAAAGACATAGAAATCATAGTGGGCGAAAAGAGCGCCAAATACTGCGTATTTTCCGGTAAAGGGCGTCACCTCGACTTGGCCGCCGAGGATCATGCTCGACTTGTTGATTGACGAATCAGCCGCGGCGGCGGTTGGCGTGCGAGGCATCGCCGGCGCCATCAAGCTGGTGTGCAGCTCGTCGTGAAATCCGGTCGACAGCGACGTCACGTTGAACGCGCCAAACCCGGAGATGGATAGCCAGTCGGTGATGTGAAAGCCGAGGCGGACGTCCGCCATCACGCCGTGATAGAACGTTTGGTTCACCGTCGACGCCATTCCCGCGCCCAGTTCCAGGCGGGTCTGGCGCAGCTCCACCCGCTTTCGAATGGCGGGCGCGTCCGCGAGAGGACTTCGGCGCTGCGCGTGCGCCACGGTAGGAATCATGAACGTCAGCGCGAACAAGAACGGGAGAGATATCCGTTTCAACATTTGATAGTCCTCTTTGGGCGCCAGGCTCAGGTGACGGTGTCCGTTGTCGCGTCGCCGTTAGCGGGGCGTCTTGTACTGGAACTTGGTCGGCAGGTACAGGCCAACCCCCACATAGAACATGATGTTGTTGACCATCTTTCCTTCGGCATTGGCTTTGACCGTGGCGATGGGCTGGGCAGCAGTTCGGGTTGTCGGCTCGAACTTGTCCAGAACGATGTAGTCACGGACCGCGTAGTCCACGGTCAGCGAGTCGAACAAGAAGAAACGACCACCGAGAGCCACGTTGGGCGTGATCGAGAGGTTCGTGAACGACGCCTCTCCGGGAATCCGCGGAATGATCTCCGTCTTAGTGACGCCCACCCCGCCCGAGGCAAAAATCTCCCAGTGCAGGATGCTCTTGTTGAACCAGGCAAATTTTCCGTAAACGGGAGCGTAGCCAAAGTTCAACGCGCCCCCGTAGAGGTATTTGTTCAACGTCGGAATACGGTTGTACTGAAGGCCGATCAGCTCTTCGCGCTCGGTCAGGGCCTTCACGTAGTAGGTGCCCTGCAATCCGATCCACATGGCGTTGCTGAGAAAGAAATTCAGATCCAGACCGAAAACGTAATGTCGAATCAGAATGTCATTCAGCGAAACCCCTGTGAAGGGAGCGAATTCGAAACGGCCGCCCTTGAGGAAGCGCTTGCGTGGGACGACCACGATGTCCTGCCAGGACAGGGTGGTCGAGGCCTTCACGGCGGACGCCCCCGCCTCGTCAACGTTTTTCTCCTTCGTGTCGGAGAGATCCAGTTCATCCATCGTGGCGCCCGCGGAACCTCCAGCGGCGCCCGCGGTATCCGCGGAATCAGACTTATCGGATTTGCCCTTGTCTCCCCCAGCGGCCGCCCACGCCAACGTTCCCGCTCCCCCGATGGCAATCAATACGAACAGGCAGACGGCCAATCGCTTCATGTTCCCTCGCTCTTTAGACGGAAGTTGGATGTGGGGGAAAAAAGCCAAAGATATCAATAACTTAAAAGGAAGATTCGAAGGTCTGCGGACTATATCACGCCGTTTTTTTGGCAGGCAAATAAAAAATGTAAAACCGCACACTTACGCCAATTAACGGACGGTCGCAGTCTATTGCTCATACAAGGCCTCGACGAACTCCTCGGGGTCGAACTCTCGCAAATCGTCGACACGCTCGCCGATACCGATGAAACGTACGGGAATTCGCACCTGATCCGCGATCCCGAGGATGACGCCTCCTTTTGCGGTCCCGTCCAATTTCGTGAGCACGATACCCGAAACCGACATGACTTGCGTGAAGATTTGGGCCTGGGCGATCGCGTTCTGCCCGCTTGTGGCGTCGATGACCAACCAGGTCTCGTGCGGCGCGCCCTCCGCCGCCTTGCCGATCACGCGACGAACCTTCTGCAATTCCTCCATCAAATCCGTCTTCGTGTGCAGGCGGCCTGCGGTGTCGGCGATGACCACGTCAAAGCCCTCGGCGCGGGCGCGCTTGACCGCTTCGAACAACACCGATGAGGGATCCGCTCCCTCCTTGCCACGCACCACCGTGGCGCCGACTCGATCGGCCCAGATTTCCAATTGTTCGGCCGCCGCCGCGCGAAACGTGTCGCCGGCGCCCACCAAAACCTTCTTCCCGCTCGCGATGAGCTTGGCCGCCAGCTTGCCGATGGTGGTGGTCTTGCCGCTCCCGTTGACGCCGATGACCAGCAGTACGAAGGGGCTACCGTGATTCCAATCGATGGGGCGTGCATCGGACGACAACAACTCGGTTGTACGTTTCTTCAGAAAAGCCCAGGCTGAATCGGCGTCGCTCAGCTCTTTCCTGGACAGCGATGACCGCATTTCTTCCAACAGCTTTTGGCTGGTTCGCACGCCGATGTCCGCGGTGAGGAGGACCTTCTCCACCTCGTCGAGCAGTCCCGAATCGATCTCGCGTCTTCCGGCGAATAGTTGACCAAGGCGGGAAATCCATCCTGATCGCGTGCGCGCCAACCCCGGGGCCAGCGCCGTCGTATCGACGCGCTTCTTGCGCCCAAGAACAGGTTCTGCCGGTGTGCGCTCGGACGGCGGTGACGGCCCCGGCTCCCTCCGGGCGGTTGGCTTATCCAGTTCGGCCCGGGGACGGGCAAACGGAATGACCTGCGCGGACTGCGTGGCCTTCGCGGGCCCCGGGGGAGCGGTCGCGGTCTGCTGGGAGGGGGCGAGCGGTTCCGGGGGTTGGGTGGATTCGGCCCGCTCGCGCTCCGATGAAACGGACTGGGGCTTCTGTGTCGCGGTCCCGCCTTCCGCCTCCTCTGCCCGCTCTGCCTCCTCCTCCTCCTCCTCCTCCTCCTCCTGTCCTTCATGGTTGGGGCGGCGCTTGGCCTCGACGCGTCGCGGGCGAAGCAACGGCGGCTCCCCCGCCAGATCCTCTATCTGGCGCAGACGGGATGCGCGGGCCCGTCGGACCAGGAGCAACCCCAGGCCGCCGGTGATGCCCAGGCCCGCCGCGATCGTGCCGAATTCAATCAGTTGTTGAGGATCGATCTGGATACCGGCGAATTCCATGGCGCGGCGCACATTAGCACCGAGCGCCCGGGGAGGGGAACGCCCTTGCCGGACCTGCCGGACTTCGCGAACGTGGGCGCCTTACGACGATGTGACCAAAGACCGGCGCGTTGACCGGCGCTCGGGCCGGGCCCCACGCGGAAGTACACCGAGCGCGCCAGGCCACGCGCAGGCAGTCAGTCCTTTACACTGTGGCGCCTCCGCGTTAAAGGAATGACGGTTGGCTGACGGTACATGTCACGTATGGTCATGCACAATTTCTGGCTTTAGACAGCGGTTTGTCTGATTCTACTTGTGCTCTTGAACTAAGGAGTCGGAGGACCAATGCGAATTAAGCGTGTGGAGATCATCGGCTTCAAGTCCTTCGTCGAGAAGACAACCATCTCCTTCTTCGACCCGGTCACCGCGATAGTCGGGCCGAACGGCTGCGGGAAATCGAATATCGTGGATGCCATCCGCTGGGTCATGGGCGAGCAATCGGCCAAGCACTTGCGCGGGCGCGCCATGGACGACGTCATCTTCGCCGGCTCGGAGACCCGGGGACCGGCGGGGTTCGCCGAGGTTTCGTTGACCTTCGACGGCTCCGCCCTGAATGCGGATGTGATGGCCGGCGGCGTGGCCTGGGGCGCGGCGGGGCCGGCCGAGATCGTCGTCACACGGCGGCTGTTTCGGGACGGACAGAGTGACTACCTGTTGAATGGAGTCCCTTGCCGCCTGCGGGACGTGGTCGAGTTCTTCCTCGGGACCGGCGTCGGTTCCAAGGCCTACGCCATCATCGAACAGGGACGGATTGGTTTCATCGTTTCATCGAGGCCCGAGGAACGACGCGGCCTGATCGACGAGGCCGCGGGCATCACCAAGTACAAGGCGAAGAAGAAGGCTGCGGAGCGCCGGATGGAGTCGACGCGGCAGCACCTGTTGCGGGTATCCGACGTCATTGGCGAGATCGAGGGGCGCTTGCGATCGTTGCGCCTGCAGGCCGCGAAGGCCGAGCGCTACAAGCGATACAAGGGTGAACTGCGGGATCTGGACCTGTGGTCGGCGGCCCAGAGATTCCTTTGGCATTTGGCCGAGGGAAAGTCCGTCTCAGTCCAGATCGAAGAGATCCATCAGAAACACGAAGATGCCGTCCGCGCTTTGGAGATCGAGGAGGCCGCCGTCGAGATCGAGCGACTGGCCGTCACCGAAGAAATGAACGAACTGGCGGCGGCGAAGGACGATCTGTTCGCTCTGTCGAACAAGGCACAGCTCGATCTGCAAAGGGCCGAGCACCACGAGGACGAGGCCGACACGTTGGCGGCGCGCTCGGCCGCTGGGCGACGGGAAATCGAGGATCTCACCGCGCGGCTCGGCGCCCATGCCACCGCGATCACGGACCTCGAGGGGCAGCTGGCGCGCCTCGACGAGGACGCGGAACAAAGCGGCAACCAGTACCAAGAGAAACAGCGGGCGCACGAAGACCTGCGATCGGCCCTGGTCGAGACACGACGGCAACTGGACGTCGCGGTGGCCGAGGTGTCCCAGGCGCGCGCGCGTATCGCCCGCAATGAATCTGAACAGGCGGCGGCGATCGCGCGTCGCGAGGACCTGGGCCGGCGCCTGGAGACTTTCACGACCGAGGAGGATGCGGCCGCCGAGCGTTTGGGTGCCCTGGCCGAGGACGCCGCCGGTTTGAAGGAGCGCCTGACGGAAATCGGTGCGCGCCGAGAGGATCTCGGAGGCCGAAAAAGAGAGCAGGAGGCCCGGGCGACCTCGCTGCGCGGCGATGTTTCGCGTGGGGAGATGGAACTGGAGACGTTGCGAGAGGAAGCTCACCGCCGTCGATCGCGCTTGGGCTCATTAAATGAAATTCAGGATCGCTACGAGAGTTTTCAAAAGGGCGTTCGGGCCATCATGCAGAATCGCCGCGAGCGAGAGGGGCAAGGTCATGTCTCGGGAATCAAGGCCGTGGTGGCCGATATCGTGCAGCCGCCACCGGAGCTCGAGACAGCCGTCGAAGCGGTGCTCGGGGAGCGGCTGGGCAATATCATCGTCGAATCCCACGACGTCGGTGTCGAGGCCATCGAGTTTTTGAAGTCTCGGAGCGAGGGTCGCTCCAGTTTCATTCCGCTCGGTCTGCGCGTGCCGATTTCCGCCGCGCCCGTCGGGGCGATCGTCTACGACGCGGGCGGCGGCGTATCCGTGGACCAGGCGCCGCTTTCCGTTTTCCTTCCTTCCGACGGCGCATTTTCCGACGCGGCGCCGACATCGATGTCGGCGCACTCGAATTCAAGCTCGGCGTGGCCGACGGGGGAAGGGGTCCGTGGGCCGTTGTTGGACCTCATTGGTTACGATCGACGGTACGATCGCGTGGCGACCTTCCTGCTTGGAGACGTGTTGGTGGTCGAGAACCTCGCGCGCGCTCTCGATCTGTGGCGCCGGACCGGTACCGCAAAGACGATCGTGACCCTGGATGGCGAAGTGGTCGATCCGCACGGTGTCGTCACGGGTGGATCGCGCGAGTCGTCGGTGGGTGTCTTGGAGCAGAAGCGCGAGATTCGCGAGCTCGAGCAGATCGTCGCGAAGCTGGAGATCGACTATCAAGGCGCGCTCGGGCGCCACGTCGCCAACAAGCAGGATCTGGCCGACGTAACGCGGACGATCGAAGAGCTGGCGACCGTGTTGCGCGCCGACGAGGTCGCCATGATCTCCGAACAGAAAGACCTGGACCGGGCAACCGATGAGGTGCGTCGGTTGTCCGAGCGGCGTCGCCAACTGGAATCGGGGATGATGGATCTGCGGCGGTCGCTGGCGGAATGCGAGACGCGCGCCGACACGGCGGCATCCGCGCTGGCGGCCGACGGGGCGGTGGTGGACACCGCCGAGGCGCGGGCGTTGGAGATGCGTTCCGAGACCTCTGCGCTGTCGGGGCAGGTAGACGTCGTCATCAGTGAGCTGACCGCCTTGAAGGTGGCGGCGGCGCAGGCGCTCGACCGCCGTAACCACGCGCGTGCGACCCTGGAACGCCTGGGCGCGGAAAGGAACGACAGCCAGGCCCGCATCGATCGCCTTGAAAGGACGATTGCCGACGAAACTGAGCGCTGCGAGTCCTTGCGCGCCGATGCCTTACGGTTGCGGGACGAGGCATCCCTCGGGCAGGCGGAAGCGGAAGCGCGTGCCCGCGTCCAAGCCGAAAGGCAGGGCGCGGTCGAGGAGCGCCACGTCGCCCTTACCCGCCGGGAGGCCGACCTACGCGCGGTGCGCGGCGATGTCGCTCGCATGGGTCAAAGCCTGTCCAAACTGGAACTGCGACGCCAGGAAGCGGCCATGAAACGACTGGCTCTGGAGGAACAGGTTTCGACCCGCTACGCCGATGTCGTTCTGATCGATTGCGTCAGCGACTATCACCTGCGGCCCGCCGTGGGCGAGGTCGAAGAGGCACGCATGGTCGAACTGCGGGGTCTCATCGAGCGCATGGGCGAGATCAACCTGACCGCCATCGAAGAATCCGAGGAGTCCCAGAAGCGATTTGATTTCCTCACGGCGCAGCGCGCGGATCTCGAATCCGCCATCAGCCAACTGGAGTCGGCCATCGAGAAGATCAATCGCGCCTCGCGCAAGCGATTTCGGGAGACATTCGACGCCATCGACGCGAAGTTTCGCGAGGTCTATCCGCGAATGTTCGGCGGCGGGCGCGCGCATCTGAGCCTGACCGATGAAGGGGATCTGCTGGAGACGGGGGTCGATATCGTCGCCAATCCGCCGGGCAAGAAGGTCATGCAGAACATCGAGCTGCTTTCGGGCGGCGAGAAGGCGCTGACGGCGGTTTCGCTGTTGTTTGCAATTTTCTTGGTCAAGCCTTCTCCATTCTGCGTTCTGGACGAGGTCGACGCGCCGCTGGACGAAGCGAACGTGGGCAGGTTCAACGATATGGTGCGCGCGATGACCGATCGTTCTCAGTTCATCATCATCAGCCACAACCGCCGCACCATGGAGATTGCCGACCGGCTCTGCGGAATCACGATGGAGGAGCCGGGCGTCTCCAAGCTGGTGGCGGTCAACCTGCGTTCAGGAGCGGGCGGACGGGTCGCCCGGGCCAGCATTCTGACCCAGGACAGCGTCGCCACGGCGTGACAGCGTGACACCGCGTCGAGCATGAAGCTTCCCTCCTTTTGTCCTTGCCGGCGTGGAGGTGCCCCGGGGCGAATGTCTTTGCAACCACCGGCTCATGTTGCATCCGTCCGAGCGGCATGGGAGGAATAGGATTCCATCAAATGGCCACATACATCACCGACGAGTGCATCAACTGCGGGGCCTGCGAGCCCGAGTGCCCGAATGAAGCGATTAGCGAGGGCGAGGACATCTACGTCATCGACCCGAAGTTGTGTACCGAATGCGTTGGATTTCATGACCACGAGGCTTGCCAGGCGGTCTGTCCCGTGGAGTGCTGCCTTCCCGATCCGAAGATCGTCGAAGCCGAGGATTTGCTGCTGGCGCGCGCGAAGGCATTGCATCCCGACAAGGAATTCGGCGAGACGTTCGCATCTCGCTTTCGCAAAGCCTAGAGCGGCTACGCCGCCGCAAGGGGCCTGGGAAGGCCCCCTGCGAGACCCCCACGGAGCTGCTTGACGGCGTGGCCGGTCCAGCAAAGCTGGACCTCCCCGTGCTTGGATTGGCTATTCGATCGCCGGAGATGAAAACCTCCCTCATTCGCCAACATTTCGATCGGGTAAGGCATCTAGGGCGGGGAGGGTGGCTCGGGGCTCTCGGCGAGGCGCGGAAAGTTCTCGGGGAAGACTTCGATGTCGTGCGTCCGCGACATGCCCAAGGACAACTGTAGGAACTTTTGCCTGCGCCAGGGTTCGTACATTTCGCGGCGAATGAGCGGCTCCGCTTCGGCGAATGAGACGTTTTCCGGCGGCTTCTCCGCCAAGTAACGAGCAATGTAGTAGCCGGTTTCGTCGCCAACCAGATCCGTCGTGTCGCCGGGCCGCGACAGGGCCTGGACCGCGCGGCCCACCACCGGCGGAAACGGCTGGTCCTCTTGTTGCCAGACCGTCGTTAGGCTGACTTTCCGATCGATCCAAATTGGATCCTTGGCGATCTCTTCGAAACCGGGCGGGGCGGCCGCGGCCCCTCTCGCCGTCGGGACGCGGGTCTGTAGCAGCGCCCTCAACCGTCGCGCGTTGTCCTCGACGCGGGCACGAGGTTCGGGTTTCATGCGGGCGCCGGTAAATAGACACAAGATTTGTATCTGAACCAGACGGTCGTGGACAAAGCGGGCCTTGCCCCGTTCGTACACCGCGCGCACCTCCCCATCCTCGATCGCGGCGGGCGAGATCCCTGGTTCGATCTCCCGTTCGACGAGGCGCTGGACCTTCAAGGCGCGGAGCTCCTGCTGTTCCCCCCGGGTGGGGTCCTGCGTTTCTGCGGCCGCCGCTCGCGCCAGGATCTCGAAGGTCATCAGATCCGATAGAGCCTGCACGGCACCAATGTTCCTGGCCCGCATCTGTGCTGCGATGTCGGCTGCCCGAATCGGTATTCCTCCCACCGTCGCCACCACCGGAGTGCTTGCTCGGTCCGCCGGTCGGCGAGGCCGGGAACTGCAGCCTGTTTCAGGCGCGAGCGAGGCCAGCATTGTCCCGATGCCCATGACGAGCATGAACCGCGTGGCGGCGCGCACGCATTCGATCCTAACATCAGAGCGCTGGGGGGCGCCTGGGTGGGGGGTGCCTGGGGCGCGCCTGGCCCGCGACGACCGAGCGCGGCCTTCCCCGAGGCTAACCCAATCCCCATCGTGCTAGGTTGCGCTCGATGCCCCAAACCATCCCGAACGCGTTCCCGGGCCGCCTGGTCGTGGCTATCGACGGGCCCGCGGGCGCCGGAAAGTCCACCGTCGCTCGTTTGCTGGCCGAGCGACTTAGCTACGATCTTCTGGACACGGGCGCCATCTATCGGACGCTGGCGCTGCTTGCGTTGCGAAACGGAGTTCCGTGGGATGACGGTCCGCGGGTCGCGGCGCTCGGTGAGGGCCTGGACATTCGT
The DNA here is from genome assembly GCA_017881245.1 of Pseudomonadota bacterium. Taxonomy (GTDB): domain Bacteria; phylum Myxococcota_A; class Polyangia; order Fen-1088; family Fen-1088; genus FEN-1088. The sequence goes on along the minus strand of JADGRC010000281.1, from coordinate 1,633 downwards.
TTCCAGCTTCAAGATGGGACCAACCGCGTGCTCGTGAACGGTGGCGACGTGTCGGCGGATATTCGCACGTCGGAGATATCGGATGGCGCGTCGCGCGTGTCAGCGCTGCCCGAAGTCAGGGCGGCGCTGCTGGATCTGCAGCGACGCCTCGGAGCCGCGGGAGGCGTCGTCGTCGAGGGCAGAGACATCGGGACGGTGGTCTTCCCCGAAGCGGAGGCCAAGTTCTATTTGACGGCCACGGTCGAAGAACGGGCGCGACGCCGCACCGCCGAGCTGCGGGTTCAAGGTCGTTCCACCGATGAACAGTCCGTGCTCCTGGACATCGTGGCACGCGACCTGCGCGACACGACCCGGGCGGTGGCGCCGCTGCGGCCTGCTGATGACGCCATCGAAATCGACTCCAGCGGAATGACCGCACTGGAGGTGGTGGACCAGATGGCCGCGGTCGTTGAGCGAAAATTGGGGCGGGTGGGTACGAGCTATCTAGACTCTCCGGCGGCGCCCCCGCAAACCCCCGTTAAGGTTTGACTTCACCTGGGTGTGGCGCTATCTATCCGCCCCTTCGGCTCCCGAATGGTTCGGGGTGCGCGAAACATCCCCAAAACCTCCGACTGCCGCCTCCCGGACTCGGACTCAGAAGTAAGTGAAGGAACTGAATGGTTTCAATGATGACCACCCCGGCCAGCTCAAAGGCCCTCCCCGGCGAGGAAGACTTTGCGGCTCTCTTTGAAGAGTCTCTGAAGAACGACGTCCTCAAGGAGGGCGACATTGTCCGGGGCAAGATTATCCACATGGGTAAAGACCACGTGGTGGTCGACATTGGATACAAGTCGGAAGGGACGATTCCCCTTTACGAGTTCACGCAGGCCGACGGCACCGTCGGCATCAAGGAAGGCGACGAGATCGACGTCTTCCTCGAGACGCGTGAGGACGACAACGGTCTGTGCGTCCTTTCGAAGGAGAAGGCCGACCGTCTGAAGGTGTGGGACGAGATTTCGGGCGCGTGCGAGCGCGACGAATTGATCGAGGGAACCATCAGCGCCCGCGTCAAGGGCGGCCTGTCGGTCACGATTCGCGGGGGCGTCAAGGCGTTCCTACCCGGATCGCAGGTGGATCTGCGTCCGGTGCGTAACCTGGATGCGTTCATCGGCAAGGCGCACCGATTCAAAGTCATCAAGTTCAACAAGAAACGGGGCAACATCGTCCTGTCCCGCCGCGTGCTTCTGGAGAAGGAGCGCGCCGAGCTGAAAGGGACGACGCTCGAGAAGCTGAAGGAAGGTCAGATCGTCGAGGGCATCGTGAAGAACCTCACCGAGTACGGTGCCTTCATCGACTTGGGTGGCATCGACGGGCTGTTGCACATCACCGACATGTCGTGGGGCCGGGTCACGCATCCGTCGGAGTTGTTCCAGGTGGGGGACCACGTTCGCGTCAAAGTGTTGAAGTTCAACGTCGAGACCGAGCGGGTCAGCCTCGGCCTGAAGCAGATCAGCGAGGATCCGTGGACGCACGCGCAGGAGAAGTATCCTCCTGGCACGGTCGTGCGCGGTAAGGTCGTGTCGCTGAAGGATTACGGCGCGTTCATCGAGCTCGAGCAAGGTATCGAGGGGTTGGTTCACATCTCCGAGATGTC
>JADGRC010000280.1 GCA_017881245.1 Pseudomonadota bacterium | reverse complement strand
TGACCATCGTGGACACGCCAGGCGTCAACGACATCAATGAACAGCGCGCGGAAATCACCTACGGCTACGTCCCCCGCGCGGACGCGGCGATCTTTCTTCTGGACGCGACGCAGATCCTCACGGCGTCAGAGCGGCAGTTCTTGGAGGAACGCATCTTACGATCGTCGCGCGAACGGTTGATTTTCGTGATCGCGAAAGCGGACCTCCTGGACGATGCTGAACTTGCGGAGACCGTAAGCTTCGCCCGCATGCATCTTGGTCGAATCGTTCCCGAACCCGCGATTTTTCCGGTGTCGGCGCGCCGGGAGCTTGCCGGGAAGCGCGACATTTCTGGGTTTGGTCCGCTGCTATCGCACATCGGCGTTACCGTCGGAAACGACAGACGGCGTCTGTTGCTCGATCACGCGCTTGCGGACGCAACACGCCTATCGACGTTCGTGCGCCAGAGCCTGGCGATGCGGCGCCGTTCACTGGAATTGCCCTTGCCCGAATTGGAGGAGCGCATCACCCGTGCGCGCGGGCGCTTGGCCGCGGGACAAAAGGGCCTGGATGCTGCCGCCGGCCTCATCCAGGCGGAGACCGCGGCCCTCAAGGCGCGCGTTCGGCAGGACCTGGCGGATTTTACGGCCGAGTTTCGTTCCGCGCTGGTCCCGGAAATCGACAAGGTCGACGGCCACGACGTGCGGCGATACCTGTCGTTTTTTGTTCAAGCCACTTGGAAAGCGTGGTTGGAGAACGAAGGCGAGCGAATCGCCGCCGAGCTGGAAAACCTCGCCGAGCGAACCATTGAAGTGGCGAACGAGAATGTCCGCCAGGTCACCGAAGCGGTCACGGCGGATTTGGGGCCGACGCAGACGCGCGTCGACCTCGTGATCGACACGTTCAAGTACGACGCGTCCGTTTTCGCCCTGGGAGCGCTCGGAACCACGGTGTTTCTGTTCGTCAATAGCCTGATCGGGGGCGTTTTGGCCGTGGCGGCACCCCTGCTGGCGATGGTGTTTCGCGGACGAATAGGACGCGAGATAAAAGACGAAGCGCGCGCGAGCGCACCCGCCGCCATCGACCGGGTGGCCGCATTGCTCGGCCCAAAGCTGGACGATGCCATCGACGATTTCGCCGCGCGGCTGCGTGAGTTCGTGGCTCAGGCCGGAGATGCCCTGGCGCGCGGTATCGCCGAGGTGCTCGATCGCGCTCTGGCGGAGAAGCGGAGTCACGCGGGGGTGACCGCCTCCTCCAACGACGCCGTCGCGATCGAGGCCAACTTGCGCGACATGCGCGCCATAGATGAAGAGATTGCCGACATCCGGCAGGCGATCTGGGAGACCTAATCGACCACGGCCATGGGCATCCTGGAGCGCATCGCGGGCAGATTCGACGACCTGGTTGGCGCGGATAGTGATTCACAAAGGCGTGCCCGGGACGATGTCGAGCGGGCGCGCGCCCTCGCCGATCACGGCGCTCTCGACGAGGCGGCCGTGGCGTTCGGGCGCGCGGTGGACGGCGATGCGTCCAATGCCGATGCCTGGATGGGCCTTGGCGAAACGCTCGGGCGCCTTGGGCGGTTCGAACCGGCCCGAGACGCTCTGAGACGGGCGCTGACGCTGCGGCTTCCGCCCGAGCATCGGCCGCGCGCACAGGCCGCGCTCGGCCGTTTGTACGCCCGCGCGGGACGAACGGGGAATGCGATTCGCGAGCTGCGAAAGGCGGCGGCCGCGCTTCCCGACGAGGTCGAAACGATGGCGGCGCTCGGTCGCGCCTTGGTCACCGCCGGCGAGGCGGAAGGATCGGATTGGCTGGCGCGTGCGGCACGTCTTTCAAGCGTCAGCCGTGACGCTGCTGCTCTGCTGGTCGAGGCCGCGACCGCGAAGGTAGACGCGGCCGCCGCAGAACGGTTGTTGCGCGAGGCAAAAGAGCAGGCACCCGATCAGGCGACGGTGCGAGCGGCTCTGGCGCGTCACCTCGTCGCCAAGGGTCTCATCGCGGACGCGCTGTCCGAGGCCACCGCAGCCACAGCCGCCGCCCCCTTGGATCCCGTGGCGTGGCGTGCCCTGCGCGAGGTCCACGAGGCGTCCGGGGACTTTCACGCGGCGCTGCGAGACGCACGTCGCGAGACGGACGTGGGTTCGCCGCCACCTTTTCATGTGTGGCTGACCCTGGCTCTTGGGACCCAGGACCGAGACGCGATCGCCGAGGCTCTCGGGCACGGACAAGCGCACGAACGATGGTTCGTCGATGCGCGGGATCTGTTGGACGGAATTCTGAATGACGTTGGCGTCGTCGAGCTGGCGCGGGCCGCGCCCGGATTCGAGTCGCGCCGGTTCGTGGTACGGACCTTGGCCCCCCCCTCGGTCCCAGAGGGAAACATCTACGCTTTGCTCCGCTGGGCGGAGGCGCTTGCCGCGCGACAGGTGGCGCTGTTGCCTCTGGCGGTCCCGATGGCGCGCGCGGTGGAAGCATTCGACCGGCCTTTACTCGTTGCCGTGATGGGCGAGTTCAACGCCGGTAAATCGTCGTTCGTCAACGCGTTGGCGGGCGCCGCCGTCGCGCCGGTCGGGGTCACGCCGACGACCGCGACCATCAACGTTCTGAGACACGGCTCGGGTGGTGGTCGCGTCGTGTATCACGATGGAACGGCGCGTGATCTCCCAGCAGACAAGGTCGGCGGATTCCTGGGCGCGCTCGGCGATGAAGACGCGGCTTCGATCCGGCAGGTCGAAATCTTCGCGCCCGTGGAGGCCTTGCGTCGCGTGGAAATCGTCGATACGCCGGGCTTGAATTCCTTGCGCGAAGCGCACGAGAAAGTCGCGCGCGATTTTCTGATCGAGGCCGACGCGATCGTATGGGTTTTCGCTGCCGGTCAAGCGGCGAAGGCGACTGAGCGCGAGGCGCTGCTGCTGGCGCGGGCCGCCGGCAAGCGGGTACTCGGCGTCGTCAACAAGATCGACCGTGCTAACGCCGACGAAATCGCCGAAATTCTCCGACACGTCCAAGTTCAGGTCGGGGATCTCGTTGAACGCGTGGTGCCGTTTTCAGCGCGGGCCGCGCTCGATGCGAGACAGCGGGGCGACATCGAGGCCGCGCGAACATCGGGGTTGCGCGCGGTCGATGCCGCCTTGGAGGAAGGCTTCTTCGGACGAGCACGCGAACTGAAACGTGAAACCGCGGTCAGGGCCCTCGGTCGATTCGTCGCCGAGGCCCGCGCCGCGATCGCGGCCGTCCCGGTCGCGGGCGGTGTCCCCGGCGAGTCGCGCGAGGCTATCGCCGCCGCCGAGCAGGACCTGCGATCCACATTGGCGGCGGAACGTATCGCATTGCGCGCGCGTTTCGATGCCTCCTTTCGCGCGGTGGCGTTCGAGGTTCGTGAATTCGTTCGTCCGCGAGCGTGGCTGTTCGGCGAGCACAGCGCCGACCCCGAGGACGAGACATTCCTGCGCGATCTGCTCGATGACGGGACGCTCGCGGCGACGGCACGAACCCGCGACGTGCTCTTGGCCGTGTTGCCCGGTGAGGACGCCGTCCCGGCCCTGCCCGTCCCCGACCTCATCGCGGCGATCGACAACGCCATCGAGCGTTTCCTTGCTTACGCCCGCGGCATCATCGAGGGGGCGGCGGCCGTTTTCTTCAGGGTCGACCTGCCTCGCATGCGCCTCGACATGGTGGCCATCCACGCCGCCCTTGCACGATGGCTGCCCGATCCCGAAGAGGCGTTGTTCCATCCCATCGAGCGCGCGATCGATAGATTCGTGGCGCGAGCGCGTGCCGATCTTGACGAACGCGAGCGAACCGGCGAGATTGCCTCCCTGATGAGGTGCGAGCACGTCCTTCATCCCCTGGACGCCCTGGCCGAGGCGGTGAAGGCCCTTGAACCCGAAGGCGTCGGCGAGCGACACGAGTGACCCGCTTGGTGCTTGGGATCGATGAAGCGGGACGAGGCCCGGCGCTGGGCGCCATGGTCTTGGCGGCCGTGGCACTCGAACCCTCCGCCTCCCGCCGGTTGTCCCGCGCGGGCGTGGCGGACTCGAAAAGCTTCGGCTCGGGCGCCGACGCCCATGCCGTCCGATGTCGGCTCGCGACGTTGATTCAAGCCCAAGCGGCTTTTTTTTCGCTCGAGATCTGCGACGTCGAGACGATCGACGCGTACGTCAACCGCGGAGCCCTGAATGTGCTCGAACGCGAGCGGGCCGAGGCCCTGGTGCGTGCCGCGCCGCCATGCAAACGCATCGTCGCGGACGGCAAGCGAATGTTCTCCGGCTTGCGTGTGATCTTTCCGCATTTGGAGGCAACCGACCGCGCCGAGACCAAACATGTGGCCGTCGCCGCCGCCAGCATCTTGGCCAAGGTCCACCGTGACGAACTATTTTCGCAGATCGTGGCGCGCTATGAACCCCACTTCGGCCTCATTCGAGGGGGAGGCTATGTCAATGCGTGCACACGTGCGTTCACGGACGCCTACCGTGCGCGTTTTGGAACTCTGCCGCCGGAGGCCCGGACGAGCTGGCCGTGGACGAAGCAAGAGGAACGGACGGCCGACCCCGGATTGATTGGACGCGCTGGAAAGTCGCGTAGAAGAGCAAACCGGCGACCGACGACCGACTCATCGCCGATGCTGCCGGTACGCGCGGAAACCGAGCAACAGACGACCGAAGCTTGATTCACCGACGCCGCTGGCAGCGCGCACAAAAAAAAGTCGACCGCGCGGAGTCCACGCGCCGCCGAATCGGAGCACCGCACGCGGGACAAGGCTGCCCCTCGCGGCCGTATACGCGCAGCGCCGCCGCGTTGTTGCCACCCGTGCCGAACGAATCCACGTAGTCGCGCAGGGTGGTGCCTCGATTCTGGATTCCCAGTTCCAAGGCGGTCCGAATCCCGGCCAGCAGAGCGTCGGCGCGCCGGCGCGTGCTCCCGGCTGGCGCGGACGGGTGGATGCCCGCCCAGTGCAAAGCCTCGCAGACGTAAATGTTTCCCAATCCCCCCACGCGGGTCTGATCAAGCAGGAACGCCTTGATAGGGGCGCGCACACCCACGAGACGTGCCGCGAGGCCCGCGACGTCGAGTTCCGTCAGGGGGTCGGGACCAAGGGCTGCCAGCTCGGAGCGTTCCCCGATGGGCGCACCGGCCGCGACAAAACCGAATCGGCGCGGATCACGAAATCGGACCTCTCGCCCATCGGCCAAGGACAACACGACGTGCGTATGCGGAGGGCGCGGCTTATCACCCGGCTCGACCAACAATCGCCCCGACATTCCCAGGTGAATCAGGATTCCAGGGCTCGATGGGGCGTGGTTTCGCGACCCGGCTTCGAATTCGATCAGCAGGTACTTCGCTTTGCGACGAACGTCCACGATGCGACGCGATTGGGCGACGTCGCGAATCTGCGCCAAGTCCACCGGCCGCCCCAGCCGCAGCGCAAGGCCACTCCCCCACACCGAGGCCACACGAGCACCCACGATCGACGCGAGCAAATCTCGCGCGATGGTTTCAACCTCGGGAAGCTCAGGCACGCGCTATTTCTCCACGGCGATCGGGGCAAGACCGGCCGCCGCTCCGAGCGCGTCTGTGAGGCGAGCGAAGTCCGCGATGCTCAGCTCTTCGGGGCGGCGTGTCCCATCGACACCGCTTGACCCAAAGGCGACGGCCGCAACCTCGTCACCGAAGGTGTCGCCCAGCGATCGCCGCAACATCTTGCGCCGGGTGGAGAATGCCTCCTTGACGACGCGCGAGAACAACGCCTCGTCGCGCACTTCCGCCAACAGAGTTGGTCTGCGGGAAAGCGACAACACCGCGGAGGTCACGCGCGGGCGCGGAAAGAATGCCCCCGGCGGCACCTGGAACAACAGGCGAACGGCCGCGCGTTGCTGGACCATGACCGACAGTCGACCGTAGATCTTACTGCCGGGCACGGCGACGACGCGCTCGGCGAATTCCCGTTGCACCATGACCACGGCGCGCGCCACCGCATCGCCAGCCTCCACGATCGAGAACAACAAGGCTGTCGTAATCTGATAGGGCAGATTTCCGACGACGATCACCGGACGCCCCGCGATTCGCGCCGCCGCGGCAAAATCGAAATGCACCGCATCCTCGGCCCGGATCTCGACCCGGGGCTCGGCCGATAGCTCGGCGCGCAGCACCCCGAGCATGTCCGGATCCCGTTCTACCGCGACGATCCCCTTGGGCGCCGGCGTCACATTTAGCAGCGCGGTGGTCAGCGTACCGAGGCCGGCGCCGATTTCCACCACGACATCGTTGGCCCCGGCGGCTGCCGCGCGCCCTATTCGTTCGAGCACCCCACGATCGACCAGAAAATTCTGCCCCCAGGACTTCTTGGCGGCCAGCCCATATCGGGCCAGGACGGCCCTCGGACTGTCAGTTTTAGGCTTGGGCGCCGGGACGGAATGCATCGCCGCCCAATCCCACTCAGAGCGGCAAGCCGGGATCGACCGCAAGATCGAGGGGAGATCGCTCACCGCGTGCCAGCAGGTGTGTCCCGGCGACGGCAATCATGGCGGCATTGTCCGTGCAACGCTTGGGAGGTGGAATGTACAAGCTGAAACCATCCTCGGCAGCGGCGGCGGCCATCGCGGCTCGCAGCCCACGATTCGCCGCGACTCCGCCACACACAACCAGGTCGTGGAATCCTTCCCGCAGCAGGGCACGCCGCGACTTTCGCACCAGGACATCGACGATGGCCGCCTGCACGCTGGCCGCCAGATCCGCCAGATCCGAGCCCGCCGGCGCTGCGGTCCGCCGCGCCAGCAGGGTCGACACCGCCGTCTTCAGCCCCGAGAAACTGAAATCAATGTCCTCCCGGCCGGGCAGCGCGCGCGGTAAGGAGACGGCGTCGCGATTTCCAGTCGCCGCCAGTCGATCTATCTGCACGCCGCCGGGATAACCGAGACCCAGCATCTTGCCCACCTTGTCGAACGCTTCGCCGGCGGCATCGTCGCGGGTCGCGCCAATCAAGACGTTGCGTCCAGAGCCTTCCACTCGAATCAGGGCAGTGTGGCCCCCCGACACCAACAGGGCCAGGTGGGGATACGGCGGCGGTGCCGGCAATGCCGGATCCTCCAAATATACGGCCGCCAGATGACCCGCCAGGTGATTCACGCCGATAACCGGCCGGTCGAGTGCATATCCGAGAGCCTTGGCGGTCTCCACCCCCACCAACAACGCACCGACCAAACCTGGGCCGCTCGTCACCGCCACACCGTCGATATCGTCCCAAGTTGCTCCGGCTTCAGCGAGTGCGTGGCGTATGACGGGAACGATCGTAGCGATGTGCTGGCGCGAAGCCACCTCGGGAACGACTCCTCCAAATTCCGCGTGCACCAGAACCTGCGACGCCACCACATCGGAGCGAACGCGGCGGCCGTTCTCCACCACGGCAGCGGCGGTCTCGTCGCAGGACGTTTCGATTCCCAGCACAATCACGACGGGAAGACTATAGACTATTGACTATCGACCGCAGGTCTTCCGCGTAACGCCCATGCGGGGCCAACTGCAAGTACCGGCGATAGGCGGCCTTGGCCTCGGCGTTCTGGCCGCTGTCTTGCCGAACTCCGCCGATTATGACGTAGGCGTCCGGAACGTTCGGATCGACGGCGAGGGCCTTGCTGGCCAGATCGGCGGCTTGACTCAACCGCCCGCGATTAAGCTCGGTGTGCGCCATGAGAGTCAGCGCTTCAGCGGAATGAGGGTTGGCTGCGACCGCGGCCCCACAGGCGGCGAGTGCTTCCCGCAAACGATTGCGCGCGAAGGCTGCCCGACAGTCTTCAAGCTGACGAACAAACCCCGAGACTCGCGGGGGCGGGGGGGCGGATCCGCGAATCGATGCCGGCGCCCCGCTGGGAACTGGCGGGCGGTTCTCGGGATCCAACCTCGGCAGCGGGGTCGCCTGGCCAGATCTGGCGCTGGGGACGCCTGGCAGCTCTGGTGCAAGCCCACCCTTCGGTAGCTTGGGGTCGGGCAGCTCAACGAGGTGGGCGGCCTGTGCGCGCGATGTCCCATCGGCGGCCTGCGCGCGAGACGTCCCATCGGCGGCCTGCGCGCGAGACGTCCCATCGGCGGCCTGCGCGCGAGACGTCTCATCGGCGGCCTGTGCGCGCGACGTCCCATCGGCGGCCTGTGCGACCCGAGTGCGCGAAGTCCCACTTTGCACGGCAGCCGGAACGGTCGCGCCCACTGCCACGACGCCCCCATTCCCTGCCCTAGCGACCTGATCAGGCCGCAGTGCGGGAGCGTGTTCCCGCGCCACACCTTCGGGTGAGGCGAGCTCGGATGGACCCGCAAGCGGCGCTTGCGTCTTGGGCCTCGTCTCGACGGATGGCTGGGGGGAGATGCGTGCCTGGGGGGAAGCGACGGCCACTGGTTCGACCTTCGAGGACGAGTGAACGACCGGTGCGACAATGGAAGGCGCAAGTGCAGCGTGCCAGCGCCCGGCGACCACAGCCAAGAGTCCTCCGAGGAATGCGGCAGCGGCCAAGAACCTCAGAGCCCGCCAGCGCGACGGCAGTCCCAACTCGTCGAGCGCCTCACCATGACTGATGTCTTCGTCGGGAAACCCGAGGATCATAGTCCCCTCGGCGGCACCTGCGCTGCCGCTCTCGCCGACCGCAACCGACGGCGGGGGCAGCGCCGTGCCCGGCGGCGGCCGCGTCCGTTCCGACTTCTCCACGATCCCGCCATCCAGTCGACCAGCCCGGTCGGCGGTTCGAGGGTAACCACCGCTGTCCTGGTCCGGCGCCGCGACGGGAGTCGCGATATCAGAGCCCGGTTCGGTCGACGCGGTGGCGCCGAATCCACGGTGCGTACGAGACATTGCTCCGGGAGCGCGCGCGGCCGCCTCCGGGACCTGCGGTGCGGCGGCCTCCCGGACTTGTGGCGATGTTCGAGAGTCTGCGAGGACTGGCGCTGGCCTCTGGGGATGGTGCCGCGGATCCTCGAACGCCGGTAGTTCGATAGCGTCGCCCCGTTCGACGCGCGTCTGCGGTATGGCTTCCCGATCACCATCGCCGACGTTTTTACTCGGCTGGATGTCGGGCGCTCGGATCGCGGGCGGATCTTGGCCCAACCCAGGAGCCGTTTGTCGCCGAGGTGGTCGGACACCACCGCTTAGGTCCGTTAAGATCTCGGCCGAACGCGGGCTGGTCGGTACTGGCGACGGAACTGGAGATGACTCCGCGTGCAGCCAATCGTGCAATTCGGCTCCAGCGGCTGCACGCTCGGATGTGCTCTTGTTTGCGATGTCGTAAATGATTCCCTCGGCACGCAGACGAATCAGAGCGGTCAGCGCCGCTATGTCGGGCACGGTGGAGTCTTCGATGACCTGGCGAAGGGTCCGAGCTCCATCGCATAGCCTCAGAATTTCATTCACCTCGTCGGGAATCTCGGCTAGCCGCTCAGCCAACAATGCGTAGTCGACCTCGAAGATCGCGTGCAGAGGGGCGAAACCTTGGCTCAACCGATTCCATTCGTCCAGGCGCTGCATACCGTCGATAACCAAGTCGCCCGTCGGGCGGCCGATAACATCGTTTCGGCGGATGGTCTTCCATTCCACCTCAAACGCCCCCCGAGTCCACGCAAACAGCCGCGAAAGCGCGTCGAGTCCAGTAAGGTGCCCGACCTCGGCATCGACGATTTGGCCGCGGCGGAAGTAGACGGACCCGGTCGCACCTGTGTCGCCGCGCACTTGGATGATACCGGAGCGTCCACCGCTCTCAAGCAGGCGCAGCAGATCGACGACGGCGATGTCATTCAGATCGCCGTCGAAACGATCGGGTCCGCCGGCGGCGGTGAGGCCTGAGGGTCCCTCTTCCCCAGTGGCGCCCAGACGAGCACGATTTTTCCGCTGCAGGAGTGCACGCACGCGTGCCAGGACTTCCTTTACATAGACAGGCTTGACGAGGTATTCGTCCGCGCCAGCTTCCAGACTGCGGACCTTCTGGTCCAGCGTGTGGTCCGCGACGAGAAGAATGAAGGGGATTTGAGTGCCTCCCGGAGTCTGTCGCAGCCGCGCGCACAGCTCAAAGCCGTCGATCCCCTTAATGTCCGTGTCCGCGATGACGAGTCCCGGTGGGGTGAGCTGAATGCGCGCCCAAGCCTCCGAGCCCGTCGTCGCCGTGTCGACCGAGAAACCGGCGCTCCGGAGGTTGACCTCCAGTACCCGCAAGGTCCGCGGATTGCCGTCGACCAGGAAGAGTCGACTAAGCACGAGCAGATCTTCCCACGCAGCACCGCGAACCCCCGCGCGTATCACGCCTTTCCCCTGTGCCGGCCACGCCGTGCGAGTATATCGCGGTGCTCCACTTCTCGCTTGCGACCGCTCGCCGATGCGCCGCGGCGGCGACGCCATGGTATATTTATAGCAATAGCAAATAGTCTATGCGCGGCTGCGGCTGAGGAGCTATAGTGGCGTAGCCCAATGGCGGAAGGAATGAGGGAGTCACTCGATCCCGACCGGATCTGTGGTGTGGCCGCTGCCCTGGGCCTGAACCTGGAGGCGTCAGCGATAGCGCGCCTGACCGCCTTCGGGGAGCTATTCTTGGATTGGAATGGGAAGATCAATTTGGGGGGCCGGATCGACGCGGGTGAGCTAGTTTCCCGACATTTTCTTGATGCATTCGCGGTGGCCCGCTTTGTGTCGCCCGGGGACAGAGTGGTTGACGTTGGATCGGGTGGTGGTCTCCCGGTCATTCCGCTGGCCTTGGTAAGGAGCCAGGCGCGCTTCGAGGCCTACGAGCCGACCGGGAAGAAGGTTGCTTTCTTGCGAACGGTCGTTAGGGAGCTGGGACTTGACGAACAAGTCACCATCAAAACGGAGCGGGTCGAGGAGCCTCTAGGTCAGAAGATCGTGCGTGGTTTTGACATTGCGATGTCCCGGGCGACGTTTCCCTTGTCGCGATGGTGGGAAATCGGGCGGAGGCTCGCTCGAAGCGGCGGGAAGGTCATCGCTTTTGGAACCGACGAGATCGCCGTTGGCTGTCCGATTCCTGCGGAGGAGCTTCGTTACGCGGTCAACCGTCGGCTATTGGTCTTCACCTGCTCGTAGTGTTCCACGTGGAACAAACGCGGTGTGTTTGAGGAAGCGTCATGAGAGCTTCTTCTCGGTTTCTTGAATTCCTGCAATACACCCGAGGAGTCTGCAGGGGAGTCCCTGATTAGCCTCCCATTTTTGGCGCGATAGGTGGGCAGTTATTCGTCCCCTGCGTCCAGACGCGACTCGATCGCTACGTTCCACGTGGAACAAGGCGCGGCATTCCCGCTACGCCCCAGAGCGCTCACCGGCAAAGCCTCCCCCAACCCGTTTCCGCAGTCCTTTTCGCCGGCTGCGTCCAGACGGCGCCCCCGAGGCCGGCAGAACGTCCGCCGACCTCGCTTCCGCCATACATTCCCTCCCCCACCGCACGGCAGCTCGTTCGTGGGCTATATTTCCCCCGCTTTGAACCTTCACGACCAGCTTCGGCAAGGATCGGACGACCTCAACTCCCGCCAGCGCCTGCGGGAGACCCAAACGCTCGAAATCAGCATTTCCCTTGCCCATAGTCATCGCGACGTGCACTCGCTGGTCAACGCCTTAGCAGGCATCCGCTCCACCCTCAGCCCTCCGATCCCCACTTGCTGACACCGGGCCTCCTCATCGTCGGGACCGACACCGGCGTTGGGAAGACCACGCTCGCCCAGGGCCTATTGCGCATCGCATCTCGCAAACATTTTCGTCTCGTCCCCTACAAGCCCGTCGAAACAGGCTGCGCTCCGCACCCGGAGGACGCACGAAGGTTGTGCGCGGCCGCCGACCTGCCCGGTTTGCGTCCCGACGACATCGCGCCCTTTCGCTTTGCACACCCGGTCGCTCCCTCCGTCGCCGCGCGGTTGGCCGGAACGCCCATTTCTGCACAAGCTCTGCGCTCCCACGCTCGGGACCTCCGTGCGCGAGGAGATGCGCTGCTGGTCGAATCCGCCGGAGGCCTCCTCACCCCTTACGCCTCCGGCTTGACGAGTTCGTCCCTCTCCGAACTTTTCGCTGTGGACATATTGCTCGTGGCTCCAAACCGCGTCGGCGCCATCAACCAGGCAGCCCTCGCCCTCGCCGAAATCAGACACCGACAACTCCGATTCGCCGGGTTGGTCCTTGTCCAGGTCGCCCCGCCCTCGCCGCTCACCGAGGTTCACAATGCAGCCGAAATCGCCGCCCTCACGGGTATCACGCCGCTCGGCACGCTCCGACATTGTCCGGGACAAGACCCCGACCAACTGGCCAACGCGGTCGCCGCGGACATCTCCCTCGGCGGCCTGTTTGGAGGTGTTCTCGCCTAAACGAGGCTGGCCACGCAGACCCGTGCCCTGCGTCAGACAGGTGCCGCCCGATCTGCGCGCTTCGGAAAAATAACCACGCGACGGAACAGCCCCTCGCCTTCCGACTCCGTCGTGACCCCCTCGTGATCGACCAACGCCATGTGTACGATCCGGCGATCATGAGCGCTCATGGGCTCGACAGGCAGCGGTCGGCCACTTGAAACCACCTTCTCCGCCAAGCGTTGCGCCAGATCCACGAGCGAATCTTCTCGGCGGCCCCGATAGCCTTCGGCATCGACCACCACAAGGGGCCCATCGTGCGGACGCTTCGATACCAAGCGATTCACCAAATACTGCAGAGCATCCAGGGTCGCGCCTTTTTTGCCGATCACCAGCCCCGATTCAGCGCCATGAGCATCGAGGATAATCCTCTCGCCGTCGTCGAAAGCACTCACTTCCGCGTCGACGCCCATGTGTTCCAGGATAACCCGCAGAACCTTGGCAGCTCGTTCCCTAGCCTCGGCCGGCACCGCGATTTCTTCAGTCATGTCCGTCATCTTCCTTCTTGAGCAAACTCTCCGCACTGGGGAAATGTTATTTCGAGCGCTCCCAGCCCTTGGCCTCGCGTCAACATTTCAGTCGGACGCTAAACGTCTCAGACCGTGAAACTCGCGATGGGAATCGGCAATAGGGGTGCCTTCACCCCTTCGCCGGCACCACCGGCAGAGCCCCCCTGTCCGCCGCCGGCACCCACCGAGATATCATCCTCCCCTGAAATGGATTCGGCCCCCTGGCCCTCCCCCTCGGCCGCGACAGAAGAGCTAACAGTCCGTTTGCTCTCCCCACCCTCACCCTGCCTGACCC
>JADGRC010000279.1 GCA_017881245.1 Pseudomonadota bacterium | reverse complement strand
GGCGCCGCCATCGACCGCAACTTCGCCGGATCGGCGCAGCTCGACTACCACTTGGTCCCGACGCAGACTGGAGCCAGGGCGGGTGCCACCGCGTTTGACGGCTTCACCAGCGAGGTGGCGTTGAAGGTGGCGGTTGACGTCTCGGAGCGGCTTTCGGCCAACGTCAAACTTTGCCACGGCTGCCATGGCTTCGAGCTGCCGATGGCCTATTTCGACTATCGGGTGGCCGACGAGCTGAACTTCCGGGTGGGACGGTTCAGTCCCAGTTTCGGCAGTTTCAACCTCCGGCACGACCCCGCCAACCACCCATTGAGCAGCAAGCCCCTGCCATACGACATGGGGCGCATGTTGCGCTACGCCGACTGGAACCTGGGCGTCCTGCCCAGTCCGTTCCCTGACAACGGGCTCGAGATAGGTGGCAGCCACTGGTTCGGCGAACGGGCTCAGATGGACTACGCCGTCTATGCGGTCGCCGGTTTCAAAGCCGCCGCAGGCGCGCTGGATCTCGATTGGACCCAGTCGCATTCGGGGAGCTCATACCTGGTGGACAACAACAGCCGACCGACGGTCGGAGCCCGCGCCGCGCTGACGCTGCGAATCCGCGACACCAACGACGTCACGGTGGGCGCCAGCGCGATGAGGGGGACCTACGATCCGCGTAACCAGTTCAATTACCTGATCGTCGGAGGTGACGTCGCGATCCGCATCTGGCGGACCCACGTCAGGCTCGAGTATCTGGTCCGCAGGCAAACCTTCGAGGCGACACCCGCGGTGATGTTCAAGGAGCCCGTCTCGGTTTCAGGAATGGAGATCTTCAACAAGCATGGCGCTTATCTGGAGCTGCAGCATCCGGTGACGGCGAACCTCGACCTGGTGGGCCGCATCGACGGCCTCTATCGAGCTGGCAACGTCCCCGTGGACAGCCCTCTTGGCGTCAAGAGCGCGATCACGCGCTACACCGCCGGCGCCGCGCTGGCGATAGAGCGTGGCTGGTGGCTGAAGACGTCCGCCGAGCTGTGGTCCTTCTCCGATCATGTCTTCGGCCACGAGGCGCTGGATCTCGGGATCCATCTGTCGATCGCGGGCACATTCTGACCGAATGGGCGGAACCGCGATGCTCGGGACGCACGAACGGGAACGCGTACCCGGCCGTTGATTGCGGTCATGTTCCTCGCGTCCGGCAGGGAGCGCGCGGAGGCAAGTAGTGCCAGCCCCTCCGTTCATTCTCGATACAGGCCCGCCACCCGAAGTACACCCGAAGGGGGCCTCCATGACCAGCGCTCCTGGTCGAGCTGTTTTGACTACGGCCAGGATGGAGCAAGGTGCGATCGGTCACCGAGGCGATCGGCCCGCGGATGCGAGAGCGGAAAGGTCTTCCTGCACCACTCGGCCCTGAGGGCGGCGGGGGGATGGGGTATGGTTTTGCGGTGTTCAGGCCCGTCATGTCGTCGGCGCACGCATCCCCTCTCGTCGCTTCCTCCCGAGCGGCCTCCTTGGCCTCGTTCATTGCCGCGTTCGTGGTCGCCTTCGTGGTCGTGTTCCTCGGCCCCGGCTCGCAGGCCTCGGCCCACAAGAACGGCGTAAACACCACGAGCTGCGTCGGTTGCCACACGGGGGGCAAGTCGCCGACGGTCACGCTGACCGCCGACGCGGCCAGTCCGGTCCTCGGGCAGATGGTGACGCTGACCATCACGGTCACTCAGACCAACGGGCCGACGGCGGGCT
Organism: Pseudomonadota bacterium; assembly: GCA_017881245.1. GTDB lineage: Bacteria > Myxococcota_A > Polyangia > Fen-1088 > Fen-1088 > FEN-1088. The sequence goes on along the minus strand of JADGRC010000279.1, from coordinate 7,816 downwards.
TCTACCTCACGAGCGATTTTTCGACGCCGGGGACCTTCAAGGTCATCGAGGCCGGAACCACCACTACCACCGTCGGGGCGACCCACTCGATGCCGCGGACCGGCTCGGGTGGAATCACGACTTTCAAGGTGGGGTGGTCGTCGACGGTCGCAACCGGCGTGCAGTTCTCCGTCTATGCGCTGTCCGCCAATGGGGACGGGAGCAGCAAAGGAGACGGCGCCGGCGAGGCCCACGTCGCCCTCGTGACCGGCTGCACTGGGACGACGTACTACATCGATCACGACGCCGACGGATACGGAACGTCCGATCCGCGCTTCGAGAGCCGCAAGGAGTGCGCGCAGCCGCAGAACTACTCGGCCAACGGCGGCGACTGCGACGACTTCGACGAAAAGGTTCATCCTGGGGCGGCCGAGGTGTGCAACGGCGTCGACGACAACTGCGACGGCATGGTCGACGAGGGCACGGGCCCGCAGCTGTGCGGTTCGGCGGCGCAGACCTGTGTTCGCGGTGCTTGCTCTCCCCCCGGACCGGCGGGCGGCACCGGGAGCGGCGGCAGATTGGGGGGGCTCGGGACTGGAGGCAGCCCGGGTCGCGACGCCGGGATTGGACCTGGCGCCGGGACGGGCGGCATAGCCGGCGCGGTAGCGAGCGGTGGCGCGACATTGATCGCGACGGACGGCTCGGCCGGTGCGGCGTCGAGCGATCCAGCGCGGAAGGACGCGGGCGTCGGGCCCGGCCCCGGGTCCGGAGCCACGGACGGAGCCGCCGCTGCCAGCGGCCCGACCACCCCAGCCTCCGGGGAAAGCACGGATTCGAGCGTCGCTGGTGGTTGCGCCGTCAGCTCTGGCGGCGGCGGGACGGCAGGCCACGAAGGGCGATGGTCCTGGCTGCTGATCGCGTCGACCCTGGCGGCGGTCATCGCCGGCGCGCGACGGCGCAGCCGCCGCCGATGCCAATCGCACCGGCGACGACGACCATGACTATCAACCGTGCCGGGTTCACTGGTCGCCCCTGTCCGCCGCCATCGCCACCGCGCGCATGCAGGACGGTCCTGCCCGAAGAAGGGCGGTTTTCACTATGAGTACGAATGCAGGCCCCGTGGTGTTCCTGTTCGGAGCCGGCGCCAGCCACGCGGTCGGCAAGACCGGAGGTCACGTGTCCCCTGGAGCACCGCCGCTCACGGTCAATCTGTTCTCCGGTTGTACTCGATTCATGAAGACGGCGATCTCGATTGTCGATTCCCGCTCCGCCATTCCAAGAGGCAGAGTGTTCTCGGGTCCGTCGGTCGGAGGGCTCGCCTATGCCGCCACTTCGAGCAGCGCCCGGGGATTCTTTCTCGCAATCAGCAGAAGGGTGCGCGCGGCTCCAGAGGGAGCTCGACGGCCCTGCTCCCACTCCTGGAGGGTTCGAACCGAAACGCCAAGCAGCTGCGCGAATCGCGCCTGAGAAAGGCCGGTGCGTTCGCGAATCGATGAGACAGACGGAACGTTGATCACCCGCCCGTGCTCGCCACGCTTGAGTTCACGAACCCCTTTCAGAATTTCGAGCCCGAGGTTCCGTTTAGCCATCGGCGTCGATCTCCCCCCTGATTTTCCGCAACACGTGCGCCGGAAAATTCTCCGCGACGTTTTTCGCGTAAATCGTCAGCATCCAAATCAGACCTTCGAGGGTCCTCACGAAGTAGACCACCCGGACACCACTCGTTTGCCACGGCCAGGCAAAGCCCAGCGAAGCTTTTGCACGCCGCCTGAACCAGGAATCACGGCCCCCGCTTCCGGATTGGCGACCAACGAACGTTGTAGCGCGGCGTATTCATCGTCAGACAAGTACTCATCGAGAAGTCGCGAAAAGAGCTTGTCTCGATGAAACTGAAAAACGATTGACTATACGTCGCAGACGTATAGTCGTCAACCCGGGTGCTGCTTCGATTGCCGTCTCTCGATGTGATCTTCGCGGCCACGCTCCGCGGTATCGGCCCCGACACCGGTCGGGTTGCGACTATCCCCGGAACGGGGAACGCTCGGTCATCGGCAGCGATAGGCGGTGTCGTGCCTCGGAAACCGAGTGAACGCGTCACCAGTCGACGCTGTCGACATAGACGGTCCCGACCCAGGGCGCGGCGACGTTGAACCGCACGCCAATCGCGCGCAGAGGCCCCGCGTTGGCGGGAACGTCCACCCTCAAGGTCGTCCAGTTGCCGATGGAAAGGTCGGCGACCGCAATCATCGCGCCTATCCGCAGGTTGCTCGGCGGACCTTGCAGCGCATAGGGTTCCAGCCACGCGATTGTCGATCCGCTGGGCACGAACACGTGAAAGGTGATCGTGGCCCCGGCCGGGACGCGGGGTTGCGCCACCGACAAATCATAGACGCGCGGCGAGGTCGCATTCAGCGAACCCGCCAGCGCATTGTCGCCCAAATAGTGTTCGGTCGAGCTGGGCATGACCGACGCGAATGTCGGTGTACCGGTCGCGGCCATCCAAAATTGATAGTCCGGCGAATTGTACGGCGGCTCGAACGAGAACTTCGTCCTGTCTGGCTGCGCGCCCGCCCCGCCCGCTCCGGGAACCGGTTGCGAGCCGCCTCTCCCTCCGCCCATCTGCGGCGGATCGCCGCCGGTTCCTGCCGCTCCCTGTGAACGACCCCCGCTCCCGATTTGTCCGCCGGTACCGGCGGCGGGCGTACCTCCCCCCGTGCCCGCAGTCCCACCGCCGCCTTCGTCCCCCGGTGGCCGTCGCTGACCCCCGGTCTCCGACGTTCCGCCCGAGGCCGACGCTCCGCCCGACGCCGACGTTCCGCCCGACGCCGTCGCTCCGCCCGACGCCGTGCCGGCTCCGTCCACGAGTCCTCCGCCCGTGCCCCATGGACCGTCCCCGCCGGTGGCGGCCCCGCCGCCACCCGAGCTGTCCCGGCTGGATTCATCGTGGCCCCCACCCCCGCCGTGGCCGAACCCGTCGCCATTCGCGATGGCACCGCCCGTTGCCGATGGTCCACCGAGCAAACCCGGCACGACGTCCACGGCTCCGGCATCCCGGCCCTCGTCCGAGCGGTTGTCGGTATCCACGCCGGGCGTTCGGACGTAGGTCGGGGATCCGCACCCACAAGATCCGAGAATCATCGCCGCCCACACCCCCCGCACCAAACCCAAGCCGCCGACGCCCTTCATGCCCCCTCCACGCCCGAAGAATTTTCTGCCCGAACCCGGATCATTATGCGTCTCGGACGACCAAGTGTCACGCGATGCCCTACCCGGCCGAAATGTGTACAATCGAAGAAACGTCTCCGATGGCGATCGCAAGGCTTTTCCAAGCACCCGAAGGCGGGGCAAAGCCGCACCCCACGCTGGAAGACTTGCGCCGGGACCCCGCGCCACGCCGGTGTCGACGGTTTACGGATCCGTCGGGATCGAAGGCCCGGGTCGGTGGGCAGCGTCTCGGGGAGCCCCACCGCGGGCACCGCGGGCGCGGCGTAGACACAATCGACCGCAGGGCCGTTGGGCGGTTTTGGCCCTGGGTATAGATTCCCCAAAATGGAATTGTCAACGATGACCCCGCCGCCTAGGTCTCACGGTGGGATGTTTTGCCTGGCGCTGCTGTCAATCGGTGTTTGCTGTTATGGTGGCGGCGACGCCCACATGGGCGGTGTCGACGCGGGCGACGCCCACACCGGCGGTGTCGACGCGGGTGGCTCCAACATGGATGGCGCGCACACAGGCGGCGCAAACACCGGCGGCGCGCACACAGGCGGCGCAAACACAGGCGGCGCAAACACGGGCGGCGCAAACACGGGTGGCGCGCACACAGGCGGCGCGAACACGGGCGGCGCGAACACGGGCGGCGCGAACACAGGCGGCGCCCACACGGGCGGCGCAAACACAGGCGGCGCCAACACGGGCGGCGCGCACACAGGCGGCGCGGGAACTGGCGGAGCAGGCGGACTTGCCTGCGCGAACACGATTGTGAAGGCCAGTTCGGGAAATACAGCCTTCACCGGCTTTGAGGGCCTTCAGACAGCCGGAATGGCATTCATAAAGGATGGCTTCGACGGCAAGTTTTTCGGAGACGACGAGTCCAATCCCCCGAGTGGCAGTATGTTTGCTTTGACCACGACCAATGTGCATTCGGGTGCCCAAGCCGTGGGGATCAGTACAACAGCAACAGGTTTTGTCGAGATTGGAATCCAGTTCACTCCCGCGACCGGGGGCTGCTTGGACGTCAGGGCTTTCTCTGGGATCACGTTCTATGCTCGCGGCGCCGGCGTCATGACCGTGCATCTCCAGTCCACCGATGCCGACTACCAGTTTCCCACCCCCTTGAGTGGCAGCTACGCGCCTTACGCGTTCACATGGGCCAACGTCGGGCTGTCGCCAGCTGTGCTGGTTGGCAACCCCAGAGACGTTTTTCTGTTGTATGCGGACGGTCCGACCAAACCGACTGGCGCCGCCAGCCTCTTTGTGGACGATTTCGCGTTCACGCCATGAGGTTTTCGCCACCTTGAGCGTCCTGTGAGTGCGGTGAAGGTGGTATGAGCACGAGTCATGCCGGTGAGCGCGGTCGCACTCGTAGCGCTCTTCTCGGCCGCCGTGCAGTTGGAAGGAGCCACGTCGTGCCCGCGCCCCGACCTGGTGGCCGACCGACTAACTCGCCTGCTGTCCGCGGAGGGTGCCCGCCAACAACGACCTGATCGGGCGCGACTATGGGAACAGGACGGGGACTTGGTGGTCCTGCTCGAGCGCTGGGACGGCGTTCTGATTGGCACCCGGCGGTTCCCGCGCACGTACGCGTGCGAGGACCTCGCATACGCGGCCGCGGTGTCCTTGGCCGATTGGGAAAGCGACGTTCACCCTGAATTTGCGCCTAACGTGATCGCACGCGCGAATCCGGCCTCGGTGTTCGCCGCAGCCCCCTTACCGCCGCCGCCTGCGCCTGGGCGGTGGAAGCTGAACGCCGGCGCGGCGGTGGCGCTCGGCGGGTCGTTGGATACGCCCGCCGCGGCTGGGGGTGCGGTGGTGGGCGCATGGCTGACCCCGAGCGACGGGCGACGAGTTTCCCTGCGGGCCGAGATGGAAGGCCAGTCGACGCGCCAGATCGCTCTCGAATACGGCGACGCTGCGTGGCGAAGGTGGACCCTGGGTGTCGGTGTCGAGCGATCGTTCCTCGCGAGCCCGGAGAACGGGGGAGGATGGTTTCGCTGGTTCGCGCTGGTGCGGCTTGCGTGGCTCGAGATGCACGGTAAGGGATTCACGCTCAATCGCAGCGACGGCACATTCGATCCCGGGGCGGCCGTGGGTACGCGCGCGGTCCTAGCGCGCGGGCGCTGGACGTCATGGCTGGAGCTGGCTGCGTCCTGGTGGCCCGTACGCCAAACGGTGCAGGCAAACGGAGTTGGTGACGTCGGTCGGCTGCCGGCCGTCGAGGCCTTCGTCCGATTCGGTTTGGGACTGGGTTCGGCGCGCTGAGTCGACGGTCGGATACCGTCAGCCAACTTCGCGCGCCACGCAGCGGCCAACCATGGGACATTGTTTGTCAGGGTGAGGAGTGTCCGGACACAGACCGATGCATTGACGCGTCCTAGCCAACCGTCCGCGGCCGGTCACGGTTTCCGCTCGCCGACGCAATCGCGCGGAAACGGCGCCCGCCAGGACGGCCTTGACGTCGCTCGACCCGCGCCGTTGCAAAACGACCAAAACGACGACGCTGTCCGCGACGCAGAAGCCGGCTTTGCCCTGGAGAGTGTCTACCGGCGCCACGGGGCGCGGGTCTCGCGCTGGGCGGCTCGTCTGGCCGGTCCCGGATTCGATGTCGAGGACATCGTGCACGACGTCTTCCTCGTCGTGCAGCGTCGCCTTCGCGAGTTTCGCGGCGACGCACAGGTCTCCACCTGGCTCTACGAAATCACGGTCCGGGTCGTGCAAGCCCACAGGCGCTCCAGACGCCGGCGCCGATGGCTCTGGCCCTTCCGTAAGGACAAAAATTCGGCTGATTCACGCGCCGAGATCGTCGACGATCGCATGTCCCCGCTGGACGCTCTGGAACAACGCCAGTCCACCGAGCTTCTGTACCGATTTCTCGAGAATCTGGACGAGAAACATCGCACGGCCGTCGTGCTGTTCGAGCTCGAGGGAATGGCGTGTCGGGACATCGCGACCATCACCGGTACGTCGGTGAGCAACGTTTGGGCGCGGGTTTCGCGCGGACGGGACAAGCTGATCCAGGCCTTTGCAGCATGGGAGGCGAACGGACCATCGTGAGCAAGCCACGACAACCCAAAGGTCCCTCTCTCGTGTCACGAACGGGACGAGCCACCGTCCCGACTGTGGAGCCGCTCGTCCGCCTGGCGTCGTTGGCGCCAAAGGAACGCAGCGGCGTAAACGCGTCAATCACGTACCAGGAACGCGCGGGCGCGCTGATTAACCGAGCTTCGTTGCCCGAAGGGTTGGACGGCGAGAGCCTCGATCGTCTGTGGGCGCGCATCGCCCACCCCATCGGAGGCCCCCGCGATCTCCGGAGCCGGCTCGCCTCGCCGCTCGCATTGGCGGTGCTGGCGATCCTGTTCGTGGCCTCGGGCGCCGTCGTCGGCGCCGAGACCGGCGCGTGGCCGCGGGTGGGGGCACGCCTCGAGATGATTGTCCGACGACTCATCGGGCCGCAGCCCGTGGTGCAGGATCAGCCGCAGATTGGCGCGCGACAGGCGACCGGGCGGCGGCTCGCGGGCAACCAAGCGACCGCGGCAGGATCGCCTTACGCCACGCTATCGTTGGTCGCGCCACCGGCGCCACCGTCAAGCGCGCCCCAGCCGGCGCCGCCCGCGCTGGAGCCGACCGTGACGGCAGCGGCAGCGGCTGGACGGGCACGCAATCCCGAGCGGGCACACGTCGACGCGCCGGCGCCGCGACCGCCCCTCACCCCAGCGCCCCGGGACACCACGCTCGCCGACGAGAGCCTGCTGCTCGGACGAGCGATCGCGCGGCTGCGACAGCAACGTGATCCGGCCAGCGCCTTGGTCGATCTGAACCTTTATGCCGCACAATTTCCGTCCGGGGTGCTCGGCCACGAGGCTGAACGCACGCGGGTCGACGCGCTCTTGATGCTGGGACGTCTGGCGGAGGCACGCGGGGTGCTGTCGAACCTGACCCTGGGGACGGGCGCGCGCGATCGCGAGCTGCGCTTGCTCCGCGCGGAGCTCAACGCCCAAAGCGCGTGTGGCATGGCGGCCGAGGATTTCCACGCCGTGATGATCGACAGTCCTTCCGATCCGCTGGCGGAGCGCGCGTTGTGGGGTAGGGCGGCGTGCCGCGCCCGTCTCGGCGATGAGGCAGGTGCGCGCGCGGATCTCGCTGCCTACATCGCGCGGTTTCCCGATGGTCCCCATGTCGCCTCCGCGCGCGCGCGCCTGCGAAATTGAACCCTGGGCTGTCAGGAAGCACGGCCGACGGACACAGATTGCCCATGTGCTTCAGGCGTTCTCAGGTTCGGGTTGTTCTCCTTGGCGCCGCGGCGGCTGGGGCTTTCAGCCTGGAAGGCTGTTTGAGCGAGACTCATGTCCTGGGGGACGCAGCCGACGCGAGCAGCGCGCCGCCTCGTGCCGGTGGCGCCGACGGCGGCTTGGGCGACGCCGCGGCAGCGTCGGATGCTTCACCAAGTGGAGCGACGGTCGCCAGTCTGGGCGACAAGACCAGCCTCGGATGGTCGATCGCGATCCCGCCGCAGGAGGTCGCGCGGCGACTATCGCAATTCCTACTACAAAAACCGCCGTCGGCCGCTCTGACGGCCGCGATTGCGGCCTCGGCGCCCGCGACCAATCAAGACGTGGGCGAT
>JADGRC010000278.1 GCA_017881245.1 Pseudomonadota bacterium | reverse complement strand
ATGGCGGAGACCAACGTCCTGGCGGAAAGGTATCCCGGGGGTGGCGATTCCGCGGGCTCGTCGATGATCTCGACCCGCCGCGGCCCGGTGAATACCAACGCCCGCCTGTTCAAGGGTCCGGCCACCGAACCTCGCCCGTCAACACCAGATCGTCGCCCAGTCGATGACTGACCCAAGTCTTGAGGCGCGGCACGGCCGCCGGGCTCCGGAGGCGTCGGCTCTCCGCGTTGGCGTTGGCGTTGGCGTCGGCGACCGCGACAGAGACGGCACGACCTCCCGGACCCAGGGCCGGAAGCCCACCGAGGAACAACGGCGCGATGGTGACGATGGCGTAGTCGACGAGGCGTGCTTCCAGGAAGCTGGTGATGATTTCGGCGCCTCCCTCGACCATCAGGGTGGTCACGCCTTCGGCTTTCAACGTTCGTAAGAGGCTCGCCAGATCGACCCAGCCATTCGCGAGGGGGGCGCAGGGCAACAAACGGGCGCCACGCCGTTCGAGGAGCGCGGCCCGGATCGCCTTGTTCCCCGGGTCGGTCTCGGCAACGCCGTCGCCGGCAACGGGGTGCGCCCGTTGCGCTCCCGGATCGGTGACGCGGGTCGTGCCGATCCACGGGCGGTTTCGGGATCGCGCCAGCAACTTGGCAAGCGGAGGGGTGCGCAATCGACTATCGACGATGATCGGTTGGGGATCCTTCCCGTCGGCCAGCCTGACCGTCAGCTCAGGATCGTCGGCCAGAATCGTTCCGACGCCGACCAGGATGGCGTCGTGCCGACCGCGCATGGCATGGGTCAGGCGCAGGGACTCCGGACCACTGAGCGGAAACGGCTCTCCGCGTCGACGGGCGATGCTGCCATCCACGCTTTGTGCGTACGCCAGGGTTACGAACGGACGATCGCCGACTTGCGCATTCGAATGGACGCGCTCCACGTCGTGGAGCAGCGCCGAGTCTGGTCCGGTCGCCACCTGCGCCGGTGACCGACGTAGGATCGGAGCCTCTTGACCGACGGTCGTCAGCGGGTCGTCCACGGCCAGAGTGTACGGCGCCCCGGGGAGAAGGCCCACGTCAAAACAGAAAGTCGCTTTTCACTGGCACTGGTGGTCCTGACAGGCGCCGCCGCAAGGCTGGCAGGCCACGCCACCTGTTCCGCAACTCTCAGCCGTGGTGCCCGGCAGACACCCGCCGGCCGCGTCGCAGCAGCCCCCGGGGCAAGAGACAGCGTCGCAGATGCAGCTTGCACCGCTGCAACGGAGACCGACCCCGCAACTTGGTCCATTGGCGCACTGACAGGTTCCGGACGACGAACAGTTGTCCGCGGTCGCCGGATCGCAGGCCACGCAGGTACCGCCGTTCTTGCCACAGGCGCCGATCGTCGGCTGGACGCAAGCGCCGCCGGCGCAACACCCATTCGGGCAGGAGAGCGCGCTACACAGACACGCACCACCCGCGCACGCGGTCCCCGCGCCACATATGGGACCTGGTCCGCATCGGCAGGTGCCCGTAATCGGGTCGCACCCATCGGCCACGATGGGATCACAGGCCGCGCAAATGCGTCCGCCCGTGCCACAAGTCGCGGCGGTGGGAAGCACGCACGTCGCGCCGGCGCAACAACCATTCGGACAGGACAGGGCGCCACACGCGCAGACTCCCGCCGTGCAGGAGGTTCCAGCTCCGCAGGCGGAGTTGCCGCCGCAACGGCATTCTCCCGAGGTCGAGCAATTGTCCGCACGCGAGGAATCGCAGGTGACACAGGCCGCCCCCCCGCTTCCGCACGCCATTGTCGATCCGGTGGTGCAGGTGGAACCCGAGCAGCAGCCATTGGAGCAACTCGTCGCGGTGCAATCGCCGCAGGCGCCACCGGAACAGACACGCCCGGCGCAGTCCTGACAGGTGCCGCCGCCGCTGCCACAGCTGAGATTGCTGGTTCCCACGAGGCATTTGGTGTCCGAGCAGCAGCCACTTGCGCACGACACGGCATCGCAGAGACATGCCCCGCCCACGCAGTGTTGGCCGTCCCCGCAGGGCGCGGTGGTACCACACTGGCAGGACCCACTGGTTGAACATCGATCGGCCGCGATGTCACAACCGGCGCACGCGGCACCGGCAGGGGCGCAGCTGGCTAGCGAGAGCGCTCGACACGTGGTTCCGGCGCAGCAGCCACTTGCGCACGACACGGCGTCGCAGACGCAGTTTCCGCCGACGCAACGCTGTCCCGCCGCGCAGGCCGCCCCGGCCCCGCAGGCGCAGGCTCCCGCATTCGTGCATGTGTCGGCGGTCAACATCGCGCACGCCAGGCAGGCCGCGCCACCGGACCCACAGCGGGCGAATGACCGCGATACGCAGGCCGGTCCGTCACAGCAGCCGGTGGGGCACGAACCCGCGTCGCACATGCACCGCCCGGCATTGCATTTTTGTCCGACGCCGCAGGGAGCCCCCGAGCCGCACACGCAAGCGCCTGCCGTCGAGCAACCGTCGGCCTTCGTGATGTCGCATCCGACGCAAACCGCCCCTGCGAGCCCACAGGTGGAGACTGAAGGCGCGTTGCACGTCGCGCCCGAGCAGCAGCCGTTGGGGCACGTCGTGCCTGTGCAGCCGCTGCAGCGGCCGTTGGCGCAGGTCTGGCCCGCGGGACATGTCTCACAACTGTTGCCCCCCCCTCCGCATGAGTTGGCGTTGTCGCCCCCCAGGCACGCGCCGCCTGAACAGCACCCGTCCGGGCACGACGTGCCATCGCAGACGCAGGTGCTGCCGATACACCGTTGACCAAGCGCGCAAGCCGACCCGATCCCGCAACGGCAAGTGCCCGCCGCCGAGCAGTTGTCCGCGCGCGCGTCGCACTGCACGCAGGTGGATCCCGCGTCGCCACACGTGAGCAGGGATCGAGCGACGCACGCCGCCCCCTGACAGCAGCCGCTCGGGCACGACGTCGCATCGCAGATGCACTGGCCTCCCGCGCAACGCTGGCCACCCACGCACGCGGGGCCACCGATACCACAGCGGCAGAGTCCAATCACCCCACAGCGGTCCGCTCGGTTGACGTCGCAGGCCATGCACGCGGTCCCTTTGGTTCCGCACGTCGCCAGCGATGGCGGGCTGCAAACGTCGCCTTGACAGCAGCCTGACGGACACGAGGACGCGTCACACACGCACAGGCCGGCCATGCAGTGTTGGCCCGCGTGACAGGCGGCCTTGCCTCCGCACTGACACGACCCGTTGACTGAGCAGGTGTCGACTTGGTCGGCGTCGCAACCCACGCACGCGCCGCCGCCGATGCCGCATGTGGACACCGACCGGGGATAACATGTCGAGCCCGAACAACAGCCGTTGGGACACGTTGTCGGCCCGCAGGTGCTGCAAATGCCTTTCGTGCAGCCCCCGCTCTGACAAGTCTCGCAGGCAAGTCCCCCCGTACCGCACGCCGCGACCGAATCGCCCGCCAGGCATGCTCCGTTCGCGCAGCAGCCGAGGGGACAACTGGTACCGTCGCAGACGCACGAGCCACTGACACACCTTTGGCCCATATCGCAGGCCGGACCAGTACCGCACGCACAGGAGCCTTCAGGCGAGCAGGCATCTGCGGCCGCTGGATCGCACCTAACGCACGCCGCTCCTCCCAGACCGCAGGTTTCGCTTCCGAGTACCCGGCAAAAACCACCGGCGCAGCACCCCATCGGGCAAGAAGTCGCGTCGCAAGTCCCCGCATTCTCGATTTGACAGGTCGCCGAGCACCCATCGCCCGATGCCGTATTTCCGTCGTCGCAGGCCTCTATTCCGGCGCGAACCACACGGTCGCCACAGATCGCGCGTTCCCCAAGGGTCATCGCGACAACCACCAAGGTGCCGGCGCGCAGGGTGACCGCCTGCTGTTCGCTGCCCACGACGCTGGTCCCCGCGCGGCCATCGACGCGCAGCAGGATGGTCTTCCCCCCGAGCGCCGATGGCAACAGGATCGCGGCGGTTTCGCTGCCGCTCGACGACAGGGGGCGGGGCGGGTCCGGAAGGGTACCGGGCGTGAAAGCCGGCGTGTCCCCAAGCGTCCCCGAGATATCCAAGCCGGACAGGCTCAGGCGTGGATCGTAGCGAACGGTGAGGTTGATACCCGTGACTTTCTGGCGGTGACAGCCGAGCGATCCCGGCAGGGCGCCGAGCAGGCAGAGCGCGATGATGCGCGGCAGAGTCATCAATCGCTCACCGTCGATCCAGGACGCCAACCGTACCGGCTTGGAAAGTGGCACCTTGCCCGGAGGCATAGTAGGCCAGCGCTCCGCCCGCGAGGACGATCGCGCCCGCGCCGAGCGCCGTCCAGAACCACCACCTATGGGTCAATGGCTTTACTGTGGGCGATGCCTCACCCCGGTCCAACAAGAGAGAGGACGCCGTTGGGGCGACCGCAGGTGCTCCGAACATGGCGGCGACGGACGACGCCGAGCCGCTGCTCGCGGTGGCCGCAGCCTTGCTCGCCGCGGCCACCGCCGCCCGCCGCCGTTCGATCTCGACGCGCGACTCCGCGATCAATTCCTGCGCCAGCGCCCGGGTACGTGGATTGGGGTTGCTCTCTTCGCGCAAGTACCCTTCAAAGAAAAAAATAGCTCTCTCGAAGTCTCTTAGATTCTTGTGGCACTGACCGATATTGAACAGCAGGGCGGGGGCATTGAACAACTCGTAGGCGCGCGAATAGGCCTCCAACGCCTCATCGAACCGCCCCAACTTGTAGTGAACTTGCGCCTTTTGTACCTCGGCCTTAGCCGCCGCCTTGCGCGTCGTCGATCCACCTGCGTCCGCCGGCGCCGCGAACCCCCATGCGCAGGTCAAGAAGACGGCCAAGAGCCATACGCTGCCCGGTCCGCGGGCGGGAGTGTAAAGGCGATTCATTCGAAAGGATCGAGCACGACGCCGTGGTCCAGAGCGCCTGGTTCTGCCTTCGGGTCGGACGCCCGGTCGGCGCGTCTTCCACGCCGTTTTTGCACCTGAATGGATTCACCCGACGGTACGGCGGACCCCGGCTGCGAGGTGGGCAGCGTGACCTTGACAGCCATGTCTTTCGAAAGAATCAGATTCTGGCGTACCACCGGCCGGCCGGGCAGTTGGAATTCGAAGGCCTCGGAGCGAGATGATCCATCGAGCGTCGAAGAGAACGGTGTCACGCCAACCGGTTGCGTCGCCCGCTCACGAAAAACTGTTGCACCGGGCGGGTCGGAATCAAAGGTGATCCGGACCGGCGAGTGTGTCACCAGGCCGGACGATCCCTCCGCCGGACGGGGCGGGCCGCCGGGCTCGGTCGCGGCCGCCGGTGCCGTGGTCGAAGAATGGGATCGCCGAACAAGTGCCACGGTCGCCCCGAGCAACGCCACGCCCACTCCCACCGCCAGCAACACACGCTTTTCGGGGCGCACGGGACCGAGGCGCACCATCGGGGCCACGGCCTCTTGCTGCAGGCGGAGCGCGATCCGCTGCAGCCGATCCTCCACCTCACCGATGCTGAGCGGCCGACTGTGCGGATCCTTCTTCAAGCAGTGCAGGATCAACTGGTCCAACGCGACCGGGATCGAATAAGGGTAGGTTCGGACCTTGCTCACGCGCGGAGGCTGTGCGGTCATGTGCTTGACCATGACCTCCCGGGCGCTGTTCGCGTGGAATGGCCGTTGGCCCGAGATCATCTCGAACAGGATGACGCCGGTCGCGTAGACATCGGCCAGGTGGTCGACCGAGTCTCCCAGGGCTTGCTCGGGCGACATGTACTCCGGCGTGCCAACCGCGATCCCCGCACTGGTCGTGTATGACAACGCTTCGTCCAGCTTGGCGTTCATGAGCTTGGCCACGCCGAAATCCAGGAGCTTCACGAAGTCCTTGCGGCCCTCTCGCTCGACAAGGAAGATGTTGTCGGGTTTCAGGTCCCGGTGCACGATTCCGGCGTGATGCGCGGCACCAAGGCCGCGGCAGACCTGAATGGCGATGGCCACGGCCCGCTGCAAAGGCAATGCGCCTTCGCGCTGTTGCAACGTTCGGAGATCGACGCCCTTCAACAGCTCCATGACATAGAAGCAATGGCCGTGTGGGTTCTCGATGAAATCGCTGACCTCGATGATGTTCTCGTGGTTGATTCTGTTCACCGCTCGCGCTTCGGCGAAGAACCTCTGGACGGCTTCGATGTTGCCGGTGTGCTCCGTTCGCAGAATTTTCAGCGCGACCTGCCGCCCGAGCTTGGTGTGCTCGGCGATGAAGACGCGGCCCATTCCGCCCGAGCCGATTTGCCGGATCAAACGATAGGACCCGAACACCGTACCCGCCGCATAGGTCTGACCTTCGCCAGACGGCGTGTTCAATGACGCCCCGCAATTGACGCACGTGGTTGCGGCCTCGTTCGAGGACACGCCGCACACGCAGACTTTCATTCTTGGATACACCCGAGCGGAGTCTACAGGATTTTACGCCCGCGCTCTCGGTGTCCCGGCACACTTGACCCGGCGGGCGAATTCGGCCAAGGCCGGTGATTGTCAGCGAATGGCTCGGCGCAGTAGGGTTCGGGATCCATGAGGATTCCTGCGCGCGCGGTCCTTCTGGCCAGCGTGGTCGGTTGTGTCCCGCTCGCCGATCCGCGCTTGCCCCAAAGCGTGGCCGCGGCCCTCGCGCAAAATCCGATGCGCAGCGTGGAAAGCGAAAATCTGCGCCTGTATTTTCCCGAGGGGCGGCAGGAGGAGGCGCGCCGGTTCCTGACCCACGTGGAAGGCTGCGTCGGGTATCTGAGGCGCGCGGCGCGGGTTCACAACGGCGTGGCCGACCAGAAGATGATCGTGCTCTTGCCCGAGTTGCCGTACAACAACGCCTTCGTCGCACCGGGGCTGCTCGGTTACGACACCGAAGCGGTGATTCCCACGTTCAACACGATCGACGAGTTCTCGCTGGAGATGGGCCAGCCGCCCGATTCCGCGGAAATCGCGTGCCACGAGATCACCCACTATGTGCACTTTCAACAGATTGCCGGGTTCGCCTGGTTCTGGAACACCACATCCGGAGCGGTGTACACGCCCCAGATCGGTCTGGACAGTTGGTTCGACGAGGGTCTGGCCGTGTATTACGAGACCAAGCTGCAGCCGGGTACGGGACGTCTGGCGTGGCCGTTTTGGCGGGGGGCCTTTGCGGCTGGATACGCGGGGCGTCGTATCAACGGGGGGGATCTGCACGCCCTGCAACGCGATTTTCACGCCGGCAACAACTATCTGGTCGGCAGTCAATTCGTGCGCTTCCTGGCCGACCGTTACGGCGAGGACAAACTGTGGAGGCTCATCGAGGTTCAGGCGCGTTCGATCTTCTTCCCCCTGTGGGTGAACCTGCGTTTTTGGCAGGTTTACGACAAGACGTTGTCGACACTGATCGACGAATTCGCCGACGAAGTCGATGCCAATTTGCGCCCCCGGGACCGGCCACCCGGCCAGCGTATCGTGCGATCGGCGGGCACCAGTGCAAGGTACGCGCGCGCGCCAAACGGCACCGAGGCCTTGGTCACCGAGGACCACGACCGGCCGCCACGGCTGGAGATATACGCGCCCGATGGCCGGTTGCGCGTGGAGCGCAATCTCACCGACGTAGTGCCACCACGCAGCTTGGCCATCGCCGCGGCGACGCGGACCAGCGGCCTCAGCTTCACGGCCGACGGGCGCACGCTGTACTTCGTGGCCGTGGACACAGGACCGACTTTTCAGGCTGCGCGGCTGCTGCGGTACGACGTCGAAAATGATGAGTTGACTGTCGCTGGCGGCGATATCAACGGTACCGGCGGCTCCATCAGCGCCGACGGAACGCGATATTTGTTCGCGCGCGCCGATGGCGATCACCACGATCTAGCAGAGTTGGACTTGCGCACACAATCCGTGCGCGTGCTCGCGGCGCAGGCCCACGGGGCCTATGTCGCGCACCCGCGCTTCTCGCCCGACGGAACGCGCGTGGTGGCCCTGCAATTTGACGGTTCTCGGTTCCGGATCGCGCTGTTCGACGCGCTCTCGGGCAAATCGCTCGGCGCGCTTCCGACGGGGGACGGTCCCGTGCACGATCCCTCGTGGATCGACGACAACCGTGTCCTTTATTTGGCCTCCTCGGCGACCTCGGCCGGATTCCAAGTCTATGTTCAGGATGTCCACGGCGAGGGCAGGGCGCGGGTCACCGATGCGCCCTACCTAGCCTTCGAGCCGCGGGCCGCCGGGGACGGCACGCTGCGGTTTCTGAACCGCGAAGGGTGGGGATGGACGGTGGATGAGGTGCCGTTGCCGCAGCCGCTTCCGGTGCCGGCACAACCGCCAGCGCCCCCGATGTCGTCCGGCGCGCCTCCGACGGTCTTGGCGCCCGCCCCGCTCCCTGAGGCTGATTCCGGGGTGGCGCCGGACGCGCCGGCCCGAGCCGTCGATCCGAGCGCCTCGACTCCGCCGACCCCCTCAGCTCCGCCAACCGGTTCGCCTATCGCCGGGGCACCTCCGGTCGAGAACAGCCCGACCCCCATGCCGACTGACCAGGGGCCATCGCTTCCGCCGCTGCTCGATCGTCCTTACAGCCCGCTCGATCACCTCTTCGTTCCGTTACTGCACGGTCCAACTCTGCAAGTAATTGGCCGCCAGGCGTTTCTGTGGGGATTGGCGATCTCCGGCAACGATCGTCTTTCCCTGCACCGCTGGACGGTGGCCGGGTACTATCAGACCGCTGGAGGCGGAGCGCCCAGCATCCTCGCCGGCTATACCAACCGCCAGCTCGCTCCGTTGACGCTGACGCTCTTCGCGTCGCAGATGGAAGCACACGATGTTGCCCCCGCACCCGTCGGCCGGCTGGAACTCGCCAATTCTGCGTTCTCCTTGTTCCGCCGCGACCGGCGGATCACCGCGGACGCGTCGCGCGCCTTTTACGGCAATCCAGTGATCGTTGGTTTTGCCCTGCTTGAGACCTATCAGCCGCTGGATTCCGCGGTTTTTCTGACCACGCGCCGTTTCGCGGGACCGCACCTTGCGGCCAGCTACACGGGCGCTGAATCGACCGCCTACACAGGTCCGCGCCGATTGCTGGCCGTGGGTGGCGAGCTGACCGCCTATCCGGCCTCATGGAACACGCTCGGCCTTGGTTTTGTCGACGGCCGGGCCGAATTGGATGCCGTGATGCCCTTGCCGCTGCTGCACCGCCATTCGCTGTCGTTGGGCATACGTGTCCGCGACTTGATGGGATTGCGCTCGGATCTTCCCCTCCTTTTCGTGGGCGGCTACAGCGCAGCGGTGCTCAAGCGGGCCGCCAATCGCCCGGAAGGCACCCTCGGAGCGTCGCCGTTGTTGCCCCCGGGCGTCAGCTTCGCCGAGTCCCTGCGTGGGTTCGAGGACCACCCCTTCGCCGTCAATCGTGTCTACATCGCGGATGCCGCCTATCGGTATCCAATCATTGTCGATTGGGGAACGGCATCGACGTTGGGGCTCCTGCCGGCGTTGTTCGTGCAGCAGCTCGATTTTGAACTGTTCGCTTCGGGTGCGACCGACGGGCGCGGCGGCGGCAGCCACTTAGCCGCGGGATCCGCCCTGACGCTTCGGATCGCCCTGGGGGATGTCGCGCTCGGCCTCCAGTATCAAGTGGCGCGCCGCGCCACCGATGACCGCGGTTGGGTACAGCTGGTCACTCTGGGGCTGTAAGGCCATACGTGGCGTCAGCGGCGCGCGCGTGGCCGTGGTTGGGGTACAAGCTGGTCACCTGGGGCTGTAAGGGGCCGATCCGTCGGGTCAAAGCGTCCGCCAGGCCCCGGTAGCCCCCCGTGGCCTTGTCGCTCGGCAAAGGTTGCGCCGCGCCGGGGCAATCTTTTCGGCTGGAACCGCGATTGCTTTCTCGACAATTGGTCGAACTCACTTCACAGTGTCCCCCAATATTATGAGAGCCACCCCACGCGAGTCGGACGAAGATCAGGACGAGGACTTGACGACGGCACCCCAAGAGAACGCCGCGCCCCGCCGCCAGCCGCTTCCGGCTGCCGACGATGGCGACGACGCCGCCGATCACGATCCGGTCCGCATGTACCTGCGGGGTATGGTGTCGATCACGCTGTTGACCCGCGAGGGCGAAGTGGCGCTGGCCCGTCGCATCGAGGACGCGGAACATCGGGTCTGGAAGGCGGTTTTGCGCGCCCCCGTCGCCGTCAACGAGATTCTCGACCTGGCGAACCAGTTGAAGAAGGCGAAGATTCGCGTATCGGACGTCACGCGCGACGCGGATGAGCAGGATCCGGATTTTGACGAGCTGGCGCAAACGGAACGTGTTTGCGGGGCCCTGGATGTGGTTGGGCGTCTGTTCAGGCGGCACCAGAAGCTGATTGGGTCGCTGCCAAAACGACCGACCGCCGCCGCTAAGGCCAAGTTCGACCAGGAAGTCGCCCGCGGTGCCGACGGGCTGTTTCAGGCGTTGCTCGACATTCGCCTGGTCAAGGCCCGCATCGGCCCGATTCTCGAACGCCTAAAAGCGTACGTCCATCGTCTGGGCAGTGGCCGTCGGGCGATCGCCGATTGCGAGAGCCGCGCGGGCATGAGCTTGGCGGAGCTCAGAAAGACCTTGCGACAGGCGCGTTTGTCGCCCCTGCGGCGCCAAGCGCTGACGCGCAAGCTGGGTTTGCGGGCCGAGGAGCTGGAGGCGATCGCCGAACAAGGTGCCGAGGCCACCCGGCAGATCCGTCAAGTCGAGGCGGAGGCCGGCATGAACGAGGCGATGCTGAGCGAGACGGTTCGCGAGATCACCGACGGCGAGCGCACCGGGGCGAAAGCCAAGGCCGAGATGATTCGCGCCAACCTCCGGTTGGTGGTCGCAATCGCCAAGAAATACTCGAACCGCGGCCTTCTGTTTCTCGACCTGATTCAGGAGGGAAACATCGGGCTCATGCGTGGCGTGGAGAAATTCGACTATCGCCGTGGGTTCAAGTTCTCGACCTACGCGACGTGGTGGATTCGTCAGGGGATTACGCGGGCCATCGCCGACCAGGCGCGCACCATTCGGATCCCCGTGCACATGAACGAATCGTTGCACAAGCTGACCCGGACGACGCATGCCCTGGTGCGGAAGCT